>CAZFET010000217.1:2929-6217 GCA_964517545.1 uncultured Burkholderiaceae bacterium | reverse complement strand
CCCCGCGCGGCGGCCGCCTCGTCGTTCAGCACCAGGCCCTGGCGGCGCCGGCCGAAGTTCAGCTCGGTGCTCGCCGAGCGCCGGCGCAGCTGGTGGTCGAACACGCAGGCGCGCCGTGCGCCGGTGAGCGCGAGCGCCAGCTCGGCGCACTCCGGGTCGTACAGCGCGCGCAGCTCGTCGTCGTCGAAGCGGCGCACGCGCGTCGGTGCGGGCCGCAGCTCGAAGCCTTCGCGCTCGAGCGAGGTGGCCGTGCCACGCGCGTCGGCGATCGGTACCGTGCGCGCCTCGTAGCGGGCGCTCTCCCACGGCGTGCCGGGCGGCGGCTCGCAGGCGTAGCTCACGGGCGCGGGCGACGCAGGCTGCAGGTAGTGCAAGCGGGCCAGAACGTCCAAGGACGACTCCTTCTCGAGGCGCGCGGTTCCGATCGACGGGGCCTCGCGCCCGCCCCTCACGGGCCGTGGCGGCCGGCACCGCGCGAGCGCGCCGGCATCGCGTGCAGCGCGAGGCCCGCCATCACGAGCGCCGCGGCGAGGAGCTTCCACGCCGGCATCGGCTCGTGCAGCAGCAGCGCCGAAGAGCCCATGCCGAACACCGGCACGAGCAGCGCGAACGGCGTGACCGCCTCGGCGCGGTGCCGCGCGAGCAGCCAGTTCCAGATGCCGAAGCCGAGCAGCGCGTTGCCGAGCGCCTGCCAGATCACGGCCGCCCAGCCCGCGGGCGAGGCCGCGCCGAGCGACGCCGCGATGGTCGCCGGGCCCTCGATCGCCAGCGCCAGCAGCACGAGCGGCGCGCAGGCGAACAGGCTCGACCACACCATGAACGGCAGCATCGGCAGGCCGGCCGGCGCGCTGCGCGCGGCCTGCTTCACCACGAGGTTGCCGACCGCCCAGCACGCGGCCGCGAGCAACACGACGACGATGCCCGTCGGCGTGGCGTCGGCGCCGGTGTGCGCCCCGATGATCGCGAGCCCGCACAGCGCGACGGCGAGTCCCGCGAGCGAGCGGCGCGACACGCGCTCGCCGAACAGCCACGCCGCCAGCGCGATCGTGAAGAAGACCTGGCATTGCATCAGCAGCGACGCGAGGCCGGGCGCGAGGTCGGCGTGGATCGCCCAGTACAGCAGGCCGAACTGCCCCGGCCCGGCCGCCAGGCCCGACGCGGCCAGCCAGCGCCACGCGACGCGCGGGCGCGGCATCAGCCACACGCCGGGCCATGCCGCGAAGAAGAAGCGCAGCGCCGCGGTGGTGAGCGGCGGCACCTCGTCGAGCGCCCATCGCGTGACGACGAAGTTCGTGCCCCAGACGAAGACGACGGCCAGAACGAGCAGCACATGAGGCACGGGCATGGTGGGTGCGGGGGAGCCGTCGCAAGGTCGATGCTGCGCAAGCGGCGTCGCGCTGGCGTGACTTCTGCTGTGGCGATGGCGCCGGGGATTCAGCCGCGCGTCCGGGCGCCGGGTGCAAGATCGCGCGATGCTCTCCCACGTGTTCGTCGGCGTCGCCGACTTCGATCGGGCCCTCGGCTTCTACGCGCCGCTGATGCAGTCGCTGGGCCTCGAATCGCGCTTCGTCGATCGCGCGCGGCCGTGGGCCGGCTGGCACGCGCCCGGCCGCGGCCGGCCGCTGTTCCTGATCGGCGCGCCGTTCGACGGCCGGCCTCATCACGCAGGCAACGGCCAGATGGTCGCGCTGCTCGCCGACACGCGCGAGGCCGTGCGGCGCGCACACGCCGTCGCCCTCGCGCACGGGGGCGCCGACGAAGGCGCGCCGGGGCTGCGCCCGCACTACCACCCGCACTACTACGGCGCGTACTTCCGCGACACCGAGGGCAACAAGCTCTGCGTGGTGTGCCACGCGGCCGAGCGCTGACGCGGCGCGCGTGGTCGGCGTCACGCGCGGGCGAAGTCGTCGTCGCCGCGGCCGGCGCCGACCAGCCGCTTGCGCATGAACACGCGCGGATAGCCCGACTCGACGTGGCGCGCGTACTCGTCCCAGCCGAGCCGCGCGTACAGCGCGCGGTTCTCCCACATCAGCTCGTGCGTGTACAGGTACAGCCACTCGTGCCCGAGGCGGCGCGCGCGCCGCTCGGCGAGGCACAGCAGCGCCCGGCCGATGCCGGTGCCGCTGACGTCGGGCCGCACGGCCACGTTGCGCAGCCAGGCCAGCCCGCCGCGCGTCTCGATCACGAGGACGCCGACCACGCGGCGGCGCGCGACGGCGACCCAGGCCTCGACCGACGCTCCTGCCGCGCCGCCGGCGATCGCGTGGTAGTCGTCGAGCATCGGCCCGGGCTGGCGGCCGATGCGTTCCACGTAGGGCAGGTACGCCTAGCACACGCACGCGGCCATGGCGGCGGCGTCGGCCGGGACCGCGCGCCGCAGGCTCGCGCCGGGCGCGGCGGTGGTGCAGTCGGGCAGCGGCACGGCAAGCGGCAGGTCGTCGTCGTGGGGCATGGCGGTGCGCGGGCGGGTGGGCGAGCGGTGATCGGCGAGCGGGTGGTCGGACGTTCGGAACGTTCGGGGTGTGCGGGCGGCGAGCGAAGCCGCGGCCGCGTCACGCGCATCGTGCGCGGCGGTGTGCCGGCGTGGCGTGAACGTTCGCGCGGCGAGGCGCGCCGGCACTCAGCTCACGCGCTGCCGTGCCGCTGCGCCGCCGTGCGGGCGCGCCGGATGCGCCGCGCCGCTGTCGGATCGCACACCTGACGCGCGGCGCGCGACGCCCTTCAATCGGAGCCTCCGTTTCGCCTCGCGCCGCGCCCCGCGGCGCATCGACCGATGACCGACACCGTGCCCGCGCCGGGCGACCGCCCGGCCGATCTGCCCGACGACCTGCCCGACGACCCGCTCGACGACTTCGCGCATCGCACGCTCGTCTTCGACGACCGCGCGAAGACGGTCCACGTGTCCGGCAGCGGGCCGGCCGTGATCGTGATGAGCGAGATGCCGGGCATCAGCCCGCAGGTCGCGCGCTTCGCGCGCTGGGTGCGCGACGCCGGCTTCACGGTCTACATGCCGTCGCTGTTCGGCCGCGACGGCGTCGTCGTGCCGGCCGAGGAAGGCGTGCTCGTGTTCAAGCGCACCTGCGTCAGCGCGGAGTTCCGTGCGCTGGCCGACGGCCGCCCGACGCCGATCGTGACGTGGCTGCGCGCGCTCGCGCGCTGCGCGCACGGCGAGTGCGGCGGGCCCGGCGTCGGCGCCGTGGGCATGTGCTTCACCGGCCACTTCGCGCTCGGCCTGATGCTCGACGCGCCCACGCTCGCGCCCGTGGTGTGCCAGCCGTCGATGCCGAT
>CAZFET010000217.1:0-2919 GCA_964517545.1 uncultured Burkholderiaceae bacterium | reverse complement strand
GACGACGAGGACCTCACGGTGCTGGGCTACCGCTTCGAGGGCGACCGCTGGTGCAGCGCCCGGCGCTTCGAGGCCTACACGCGCGCGCTCGGCCCGCGTTTCGTGGCGCGCGTGCTGCCCGACAGCGCGGCGCATCCGATGCCGCCGCCGTTCTTCCGGCACGTGGTGGCGAGTCCGCACAGCGTGGTCACCGCGCACCTCATCGACGAGCAAGGCCAGCCGACCCTGGCCGCGCGCGACGAGATCCTGGCCTTCCTGCGCGCGCGGCTGCTGCGGGTCGCGTCGATCGGCTGAGCGGTGCGTGCCGCTACGGCGCGGGCGCCAGCGGCGCCACGGCCAGCGGCGCCGACGCGGCGCAGCCGCCGAGCGATCCGCTCCAGCGCAGGTCGCGCAGCGCGAGCCACACGGCGCTCGCCCGCAGGTCGACGGGCCCGTCGCCTCGGGCGACGACCAGCCACGACCCGGGCAGCGCGCCGGGCTGCAGCAGCGCCACGTCGAGCGCCGCGAGGTCGCGCGACACCACGCGGGCCTCGGTGCCCGGCGCGTAGAGCAGCCACGCGCGCGCACCCGGCGGCAGCAGCGGCGTGCGCAGCACGAGCACGATCGCGAGCGCCGTCGCCACGGCGACCGCTGCACCCGCGACGCATGCGGCCGCGTGCGCCCACGCCGTCGCGCGGTGCGCCGTCATGCCGGGTTCGGCGCCAGGCGCGCCGCGCGCTCCTGGATCGGCAGGTGCACGAGCGCCGCGAACACGCTGAGCGCCGCGGCGAGCCACCACACGAGGTCGTACGAGCCGGTGGCCGCGTAGGCCGCGCCGCCGAGCCACACGCCGAGGAACGAGCCGACCTGGTGGCTGAAGAACACGAAGCCGAACAAGGTGGCCATGTGGCGCGTGCCGAACATGACGGCCACGAGGCCCGACGTGAGCGGCACCGTCGACAGCCACATCGCGCCCATGACGGCGCCGAACAGCAGCACGTTCGCCGGCGTGGCCGGCGCCAGCAGCAGCCAGGCGATGGCGAGCGCGCGCGACGCGTAGATCGCGCTGAGCAGCCACTTCTTGCTGTAGCGCCCGCCGAGCACGCCCGACAGGTACGCGCCGGCGATGTTGAACAGGCCGACCATCGCGATCGACCACGACGCCACGCTGCCGCCGAGGCCGCGGTCCACGAGGTACGGCGGCAGGTGCACCGTGACGAACGCGAGCTGGAAGCCGCAGACGAAGAAGCCGGCGAGCAGCAGCAGGTAGCTGCGGTGGCCGAAGGCCTCGCGCAGCGCCGCGAGGGTCGACGTGCGCGGCAGCGCGGCGGCCGCCGTGGCGGGCTCGGCCACCGCGCCGTCGCCGCGAAACGCCAGCGCGAGGCACGGCACGAGCGCCATCGCGGCGGCCAGCAGCAGCGCTGCGGTGTCCCAGCCGTAGGCGACGATGAAGGCCTGGCCCGCGGGCACCACGAGAAACTGCCCGAGCGAGCCGGCGGCCGTGCCCAGACCGAGCGCCCACGAGCGGCGATGCGCGGGCACCATGCGGCCGAACGCAGCCAGCACGGTGTTGTGCGAGGCGCCGGCCATGCCGATGCCCACCATCAGGCCGGCCGACCACGTGAGCCCGGCGGGCGAGGTCGCCGACGCCATGAGCGCCAGCCCGCCCGCGTACAGCAGGCCGCCGACGACGATCACGCGCATCGCGCCGAAGCGGTCGGCGATCACGCCGGCCAGCGGCTGCCCGAGGCCCCAGAACAGGTTCTGCAGCGCGATGGCGAACGCGAAAGACTCGCGGCCCCAGCCGCGCGCGCTGCTCAGCGGGTCGGTGAAGAGGCCGAACGTCGAGCGCACGCCGAAGCTCAGCAACGAGATGAGGCAGCCGCAGGCGAGCAGCAGCCACAGCGCACGCGCCACCGGCGGCGGCGTGGAGGAAGCCCCGTCGGGTCGTTGCGTCGCGTCGGCCAAGCTGCCTCCTCGGGGGCGGTTGAGTGCGCAGGCACTCTAGGCGGCGCGCAACGGCGCGGCGTGAATGTTCCCGAAGCCGTGCGCGGCGCCGCTCAGCGCGACCGCAGCGGGCGGGCGCAGCTGAGCGCGACGCGGCGAGCCGCGAGCGGAATTCACGCCGCGGCGCGCAGGCGCCATCACCATCGATGCGGGCCGGCCGCCACCCGGGACGGGATGCCGCCGTGCCGAGTCGCGTCCGTATCGACCCGTTCATCCCGCAGCAGAAGCCTCGAGATTCCGCCATGCATGACTTCACCCTGATCGCCATCGAAGGCGGCTTCGGCAGCAGCGTCGCCGTGAGCCTGGACCTCCTGCGCGGCGCGGCGTCGTTCGCGCCGCGCGCGGGCGCGCCGCAGCCGCGCTGGCGCGTGTGCTCGGTCGACGGCGGCGCGGTGTCGCTGCAGTCGGGCCTGCAGCTCGCGTCGCAGCCGCTGCCGCCGGCCGACGAGGACGACCGCTCGACCTGGATCGTGCCCGGCCTCGGCCTCGGCTCGGAAGAGGCGCTGCAAGAAGGCCTGCAGCGGCCCGACGTGGCGCGGCTCGTCGACGCGCTGCGTCGGCACGCGGCGCGCGGCGGGCGCATCGCGGCGGGCTGCTCGGGCGTGTTCCTGCTCGGGGCGGCCGGCCTGCTGGCGGGCCGCGCGGCGACGACCGCGTGGTGGCTCGCGCCGCTGCTGCAGCGCCTGCATCCGGGCTGCCGCGTCGATGCCACGCGCATGGTCCGCGAGGACGGACCGATCGTCACCGCGGGCGCGGCGTTGGCGCAGACCGACCTGATGCTGCACCTGCTGCGGCGCACGTGCGGCGCGAAGCTGGTCGCCACGGTGTCGCGCATGCTGCTGGTCGACGCGCGCGAGCAGATCGGAAGAGCGTCGTGTAGGAAAGAGTGTGCTTCGAAGTGTAGATCTCGGTGGTCGCCGTATCATTAAAAAA
>CAZFET010000216.1:0-6237 GCA_964517545.1 uncultured Burkholderiaceae bacterium | reverse complement strand
TGTAGCCGCACGCCTGCTCGAAGGCCGGGTTCGCGTGGCGGATGCGCGCCGCGGTGTCGGTGACGACCATCGGCGCCGGCGACGCGCGGAACAGCGCGCGCAGCAACTCGGTGTCGGGTTCGCCGGCGGGGTCGTCGAGCGTTCGGGTGGCGGCGTGCATGGGGAGTCCTCGTACGGCACGACGACTGTAGGCAGCAGCCCGCGGCCGGTCTGTCGGGAAGTCTCGATCGGCCCCGTCGGGTGGTCGCGGCGGCGGCCGTACGAGGCGCGTGTCGCCCGCGGGTCCGTCAGGGCGCGTCGGCGTCGATCAGCCCGGCACGGATGGCCCAGCGCACCAGCGACGGCACGTCGGGCACGCCGAGCTTGGCCATCAGCCGGCTGCGGTAGGTGTCCACCGTCTTGGGCGACAGGTGCAGCTCCTGGCCGATGGCCGCGCTCGACCTGCCCTTGACCACCATCACGATGATCTGGCGCTCGCGCGGCGACAGGCTCGCCAGCGGATCGTCGCGCGCCTGGCCGGTGAGCACCTGCAGCGCGAGGTCGGCCACCTCGTGCCCGAGGTAGCACCGGCCCTGCGTCACCGCGTCGATCGCGGCCAGCACCTCGCGCGCGGGCGAGCCCTTGAGCACGTAGCCCGCCGCGCCGAGGCGCAGCGCCTCGGCGACGTGGCGCGGATGCGCCGACATCGTGAGCACGATGCAGCGGGTCGCGTGCGTGCGCTTGTGCAGCTCGCTCAGCAGTTCGAGCCCCGAGCGTTCGCCGAGCTGCAGGTCGATCAGCGCGACCTCGGGCGCGAGGCGCAGCAGGTCGCCGAGCGCGTGCGTCAGGTCGGAGGCTTCGCCGACCACGCGATGGCCGGCCGCCTCGAGCACCGCGCGCATGCCGTCGCGCAGCATCGCGTGGTCGTCGACGAGGTACACCTGCGTCATGCCATGCGCTCCCAGTGCAGGCGGATCGTCGTGCCGCCGCGGGCGCCCGCCTCGGCGCCGAAATGCGCGCCGATCGCCAGCGCGCGCTCGCGCATGCCGACCATGCCGAGGTGGCCGGGACGGCCCGACACGGCGTCGGGCGGCAGGCCGCGGCCGTCGTCGCGGACCTCGACGTGCAGACGGGCGTCGTCGCCGTCGACCTGCACGACGATCTCGCGCGCGCCGGCGTGCCGCAGCGCGTTGCCGATCGCCTCGCGCACGATCATGAAGGCGGCGTACTCCACGTCGGGCGGCCAGCGCAGCGCGGCCGCGCGCTCGTCGGCCTCGAGGCGCAGCGCCGCGGGCGCGGCCTCCGGCGTGCGCGCGCGCAACTCGTTGTCGAGTGCCGAGACCAGGCCCTGCGACTCGAGCAGCGGCGGTCGGAGCTCGACCAGCGCCTGCCGCACCTCGCGGATCGCCTGGTCGATGAGCTGCCCGACGCTGCGCGCGCGCTGCTCGACGTCGGGCGGCGCCAGGCCCTGCAGGCGCGCCGTCACCGCGTCGAACGACAGGCGCATCGCAGCGAGGGTCTGGCCGAGGCGGTCGTGCAGGGTCTGCGCGAGTCGCCGCGTCATGACCTTCTCCTGCTCCATCAGCCGCTGCGTCAGCTCCGACAGCTCGAACTGGTACTGCACCAGCGCACGCTCGGCGCGCGTGCGCTCGGTCACGTCGCGCAGGATGGCGGTGAGCACCTTGCGCTGGCGCACGGTGACCTGCGAGATCGACGCCTCCAGCTCCAGCTCGGCGCCGTCGGCGCGCACGCCGTGCACGCGCCCCGCGCCCATCGCGCGGCGCGTGATGTGGGAGTCGGCGAAGCGCCGCACGTCGCGCATGTGGGCCGCGCGAAAGCGCTGCGGCAGCAGCCGGTCCAGCGGCTGGCCGAGCATCGCGTCGGCCTTGTGGCCGAAGATGCGCTCGGCCGCCGGATTGAACAGGCGCACCAGCCCCGCCTCGTCGATGCTGATGACGGCATCGCTGGCCGAATGGATCACCGCGGCCAGGGTGTCGCTCTGCTCGCGCAGCGCGGTCTCGGCGTGGCGTTCGGCCGTGAGGTCGCGCACCTGCGCGAGCACGCCGATGAAGCGGCCGTCGGTCGACTCGAGCCGGCTCGCGCGCCACTCGCCCCACACGTCCGCGCCGTCGGGGCGGCGCACGTGCGCCTCGAACCCGGTGGGCGGCGCGCCCGGCGCGCGCAGCGACCGCATCGCGCGCCGCTCGGGTCCGTCGGGCTCGCCGTGCAGCAGCTCGACGATCGGCCGGCCCTGCGCGTCGGCGGCGCTGCGGCCGAAGAGCTCGCCGGCCTGCCGGTTCCAGAACACCACGCGCTCGTCGGCGTCGAGCAGGTACACCGCCAGCGGCAGCTCGTCGAGCATGGCGTGCAGCCGGGTGGCGTCGTAGACGACCTGCGCCAGGAGCTGCTCGCCGCGCGCCGCGGCCGACGAAGGCGCGGCGCTTCGGCGCAGCTGCTCGGCCACGCGCTCGAGGTAGCCGGGCGGCAGCCGGCCCTCGCCGTCGGCGCCGAGGCTGCGCGCCATCGCGTCGAGCAGCTCGGCATACGGGCGCGCCAGGTGGCGCGACACGCCGAAGCCCGCGCCGCCGACGAGCAAGGTGGCCGCGCCGCCCCACAGCAGCAGGCTGCGCTGCAGCTCGTGCACCGGCTGCAGCGCGGCGTCGAGCGGCTGCAGGCCGACCACCTGCCAGTCGGTGCCGACGCCCGAGTCGATCGGGCGGGTCGGGCTGCGGGCCATGACGAGCCCGGATCCGTCGGCGCCGCGCCGCACGAGCCCGTCGCCGGCCGGCGCCGCCAGCACGGTGCCGAGCGACGCGGTATCGGGCCGCGCGCCGTCGCCGAGCAGCACGCGGCCGCCGCCGTCGAGCAGCAGCAGGTCGAGCCCGCGCCGCGCCACCTCGGGCCCGAGCACGTTGCGGCGCAACGACTCGAAGTAGCGGCCGTCGAGATGTGCGACGAGCACGCCGCGCGCGTCGCCGCCGGGCGCGACGACCGGCACGGAGAGGTCGGCGATGCTCCCGGGGGCCTCGCGGCCGACGCGCGCGAGCTCGGTCCGCAGCGGCCCCGGATCGCGCAGCGACCCGAACCGCGGCCCGCTGCGACCCGTGGCGAACCAGGGCTCCGCGCCGATCGACCCGCCTTCGAGCACGCCCTCGGTCGCCGCCCGCACGCGGCCTTGCCCGTCGGCGATGCCGATCCAGACGTACGCGGGGCTCGTGGCCTTCAGCCGCTCGAGCTCGGCGCGCAGCGCGGCGAGGTCGGCGCTGCCGGACTGCAAGACCGCCGAGCGGGCCAGCAGCTCCAGCTCGGCCGCCCGCCGCGCGATCACCTGCGACACCTGGTCGGCGTACAGGGCGGCGGCCTGCTCGACGCGGTATTCGGCGCGCCGCTGCAGCTCGGCGCGCACGATGAGCTCCGTCGCGACCAGCGCGATCGCCAGCACGAGCACGGCCACGAACGCCGGGACGAGGGGCAGCGCGCGGGGGACGGACAGCGGGCGCGCGGACATGGGGTACTGCGGGTACTGCGCGTGCAGTCTACGGGGAGGCGCGGCGCAATGCCAAGTGTCGGCCGCGCCGACCGGGGGGAGAACGCGTCGACGCGATGGCCCGATCTGGTCGGCGCCGGCACCGCAGTTCGGCGGATCGAACGGCTGCGGCGACGCGAACAATCGCGGGGTCTTCCGGAGACTCCATGCACGCGACGCCGCTGGTCAGCATCTGCATCCCCACCTTCGGCCGGGGCCGCTACCTGCGCTCGCTGCTGGACGGACTGGCCGCGCAGCTGGCCGGCTTCGCGCACGCCTACGAGATCGTGATCGCCGACAACGCGTCGCCGGACGACACGCCCGAGGTCGTCGAGGCCTACGCCGCGCGCCTGCCGATCCGCTCGTTCCGCCATCCGCGCAACATCGGCGGCTTCGCGAACTGGCAGTTCGTGATGTCGCGCGCCGAGGGGCGCTACCTGGTCTACCTGTCGGACGACGACTGCCTGCTCGGCGAGCCGCTGGCCGCGACCATCGCGCGGCTGGAGGCCGACCCGCAGATCGCGGTCGTCTACGCGCCGTGGCTGCTGTACGACCTGGTCGCGCAGCAGGAGCAGGGCCGCTTCTACGACGTGCCGCACGACCTGCTGGTCGAGCGCGGCGCGCACCGCGAACTGCTCGACCACGTGCTGCGCCACCACATCTTCCCCGAGGTGCAGATCGTGCGGCGCGACGTGCTGCAGCGGCTGATGCCGCGCATCAACGAACACGCGTTCTTCGCCTTCGTGCACGCGGCGGACTACCTGGCCCACGGGCGCGTGCTGATCCAGCGCGAGCCGTGGTACGTGGCCATCACCCGCTACTTCGACGACGAGACGCGCGAGCAGCTCGGCAGCGAGGAGGTCGAGGTGGCGTGGGACCGCTACCGCGGCGGGCTGGAGTACCTGCTCGCGCGCGCGGGCGACGCGGTCGCGCCCGAGGAGCGCGCCGGCCTGCACCTGCGAATGCAGCGCTTCGTCGCGCTGCGCATGTCGGTGGCGATCCGGCTGCGCCACCACAAGGGCCGCGACCCGGTGGACACCTGGATGCTGGCAATGCGCCTGAAGGGCCTGGGGCACGAGGCGCTGTGCCCGGTGCCGATGGCGACCCTGCGGGCGCGCGCGGCGCTGCACTTCCTGATGCACGACGCCGAGCTGCACCGCGGCGTGCGGCAGGTGCTGGTGGTCGGCGAGAGCGACGACGACACGCGCCGCTGGATGCGCGAGCACGCCGACAAGCCGGTGGAGTTCGTCGCGTCGCTGCCGCCGCTGCAGCGCCTGTCGGACACGCTGGTCGTGCTGCGCGACGGCGCCGCGCCGCCCGACGCGAGCCCGGCCGAGCTGGCCGCGCGCGGCGTGCGGATGCTGCGCGAGCGCGAGCTGTTCGAGCGCTTCGACGGCTGATCGCCGGGCCGCGCGCACGCGCCGCCTCGCGCGGCGGCGCGCCGGAGGTGCGTCAATCGACGAAGAAGTCGCGCCAGACCTCGCGCCGCGCCGGCACGATGCGCGGCCGTCCGGCGCCGGGCAGCACGAGGCTGTCTTCGGGCGTGTCGGTGTCGACCAGGCAAACGCCGGGCGCGAGCGTGGTGCGCGCGCCGATGCGGCAGCGGCCGATCACCATCGAGCCGGGGAACATCACCACGCGCTCGCCGAACTGCGGACGCTCGTCGGGGCTCTTGCGGCCCACGGTGCAGCCCTGGTGCAGCACCAGCCGGTCGGCGTAGCCGGCCCGGGCGAGCACGAGGCCCGGCGTGTGGCTGAGGAAGAAGACGTCGGGCAGCTCGATCGCGTGGAACAGCTCCAGGCCGTTGAGCGACTTGTTCAGCAGGAACAGACGGCTGGCGGTGGCGTCGTCGCGCTGCGACACGGCTGCCTCGCGCCCGAGGAAATACAGCAAGGTCGCGTACTGGCCCGAGTTGAGCGGATCGAAGCCGCGCGCCTGCCATGCGCGCACGTGCGCGACGCAGCCGCGCGTGCGCTCCAGCGCCGCGGGCATGGCGGCGTGCAGGGGCGGCAGCGCGTCGTGATCGTCGGGCAGCAGGTGGGCGAGCTGGCGCGCGACGAAGCGCGCGAGCGTGTCGGGCCGTGCGTCGGGCGCGGTGGTCATGCCCGCATCGCCTCGCGGTCGGACGGCGCCGCAGCGGCGTGCCCGAAGCAGGCCCGCAGCGCGCCGTCGATGTCGGGCTCGCGCCGCCACCCCAGCTCGCGCAGCGCGTGCGGCTCGATCGGCAGGCGCAGCGGCTCGCCGTCGCGCGGCGGCAGCGCGCCGGGGCGCAGCAGATCGGGCCGTCCGGCCAGCCGCGCCAGAGTGCCGGCGATCGCACCCACTTCGGTGAGCCGGCCGCTGGCCAGGTCGAGCGCGCCGTGGAACGACGCGCGCAGCACGAGCGCGATCATGTCCGCCAGGTCGCCCACCGGCACGAAGTCGCGCGCCGTGTCGGCCGGCCCGAAGCATGCGGGTTCGCCGGCACGCAGCGCGCGCACGAGGCTCGGCACCAGCCGGCCCGGCGCTTCGCCGGGGCCGAAGGGGAACGCGATGCGGCCCCAGGCGAGCCGCACGCCGTGCTGCTGCGCCCGCGCCAGCGCGCGGCGCCCCGTCTCGGCCTTGCAGCGGCCGTACAAGGTGGACGGCCGCAGCCGCGTGCGGCGGGCCTCGAGCGGCGGCGCGTCGAGCCAGTCGTACTCGGCGCAGCTGCCGGCCATGAAGGCGCGGCTCCCGCCGGCGGCGGCTAAGTC
>CAZFET010000215.1:0-6267 GCA_964517545.1 uncultured Burkholderiaceae bacterium | reverse complement strand
GCCGAGCTTCCCGCGGGCGGGCACGATGCCGTTGTTGGCCAGGCCGGGCGTCGAGCCGCTGCCCAGCGCGACGGCCAGCGGCCGTCGCGCGCCGGCGGCCCTCGCGACGGCGGGCGTCGCCGCCAGCGCGCCGAGCAGCTCGCGCCGCCGCATCGTCAGTGCCTCCGCCGGGCCGGGTGCGGCCGCACCGCGTTCACTGCTTCGACAAGGTGATCACCGTGTACTGCCCGTCGATCTTGTCGGCGGTGAACTTCACCTTGTCGCCGACGGCCACGGTGTCGAGCACCTTCGGGTCCTTGACGCGGAACACCATCGTCATCGGCGGCATGTCGAGGTTCTTGATGTCGCCGTGCTTGAGCGTGATCCGGGCTTGGGCCTTGTCGATCTTGCGCACCTCGCCGTCGGCGGGCTGCGCGAGGGCGGCGCCGGCGAAGGCGAGCGCGGCGGCGAGCGAGGTGGCGGTGCGAAGCTTCATGCGGGTCTCCTGGACGAGCGGTTCACGGTCGACGGTTCATCGGTACGACGCGTAGACGGCGGTGCTGCCGTCGCGGCGCACCAGCAGCACGTCGTTGGGGTCGCGGCGGCTGCCGTACTCGGGGCCCTCCATGCCGGGCGAGCCCACCGGCATCGCCGGCACGGCCAGGCCGACGGCCGCGGGCTTCTCGGCCAGCAGCCGACGGATCTCGCGCGCGGGCACGTGGCCCTCGATCGCGTAGCCCTCGACGCGCGCGGTGTGGCACGAGCCGAGCGCCAGCGGGATGCCGAGGCGCGAGCGCGCATCGGTGTTGCCGCTGTCGTGCGTCTTCACGCGAAAGCCCGCGGCCTCGAGGTGCTTCACCCAGTCCTTGCAGCAGCCGCAGCTCGGCGACTTCCAGACCTCGACCTGCGGGCCGGGCGTGGCCGCGCGCAGCGGCGCGACGTGCAGCGCCGCCACGGCGGCCGAAACGAGGCCGAGCGCGCGGCGGCGCGAGACGGTGGTGCGTGATGGGTTCATGTCGTCACTCCTTGACCACGATGGTGCCCTTCATGCCGGCCTCGTAGTGGCCGGGGATCAGGCATGCGAAGGCGAACTCGCCCGCGCGGTTGAACGTCCACACGATCTCGCCGCGCCTGCCCGGCGCGACGTGCGCCATGTACGGCTCGTCGTGCTCCATGCCCGGATGCTTCTTCATCAGCTCGGCGTGCGCGTCGAGTTCGGCCGGCGTGCCGATCACGAGCTCGTGCATCACGCGGCCGGTGTTGCGCATCGTCAGGCGCAGGGTCTCGCCGCGCCGCACCTCGATGCGCTCGGGCACGAAGCGCATCGTGTCGAGCATGCGGATCTCGACCTCGCGCGAGACGGCCTTGCGCTCGCCGGCGATGCCCCACGGCTTCTGCTCCTTCACGACGGCCGCCGGCGGACTCCTGCCGTGCGCCGCGTCGCCGTGCGCGCTCGCGGCGGCCGGCGCCACGGTCAGCAGCACGGCCAGGCCCGCGGCCCTCGTGGTCAGGCGGATCGGCTGCATCAGTGATGTCCTTCGTGCCCGGAGGGCTTGCGTGCGCGCATCGTCACGGGGGCCTTCGGCGCGTCGGCCTTGGCCGGGGCCGGCAGCGCGCCGGTCCACTCGTACGCCACCGTGCCGGGCGGGTGGCGGAACGGGCCGGGGTCGCGCCAGTCGTCGCGTGCCAGTCCGTCACGCACCTTGAGCACGGTGAACATGCCGCCCATCTCGAGCGGGCCGTACGGGCCGCGGCCGGTCATCATCGGCAAGGTGTTGTCGGGCAGCGGCATCTCCATCTCGCCCATGTCGGCCATGCCGCGCTCGCCCATCACCATGTAGTCGGGCACCAGCTTCTGGATCCTGCGCACCACCTCGCGGTGGTCGACGCCGATCATCGTGGGCACGTCGTGACCCATCGCGTTCATCGTGTGGTGGCTCTTGTGGCAGTGCAGCGCCCAGTCGCCGGGCTCGTTGGCGACGAACTCGAGCGCGCGCATCTGGCCCACCGCGATGTCGGCCGTCACCTCGGGCCAGCGCGAGGCCGGGTTGGTCCAGCCGCCGTCGGTGCCGGCGACCACGAACTCGTGGCCGTGCAGGTGGATCGGGTGGTTGGTCATCGTCAGGTTGCCGATGCGCAGCCGCACGCGGTCGCCGCGGCGCGCGACCAGGGTGTCGATGCCGGGGAAGACGCGGCTGTTCCAGCACCACAGGTTGAAGTCGAGCATGGTGTTGACCTTCGGCGTCGCCGCCCCCGGCTCGATGTCGAAGGCGTTGAGCAAGAAGCAGTAGTCGCGGTCGACCTCGGCGTAGCCCGGCGTGCGGCGCGGGTCCTTCGGGTGCGTGACCCAGAAGCCCATCATGCCCATCGCCATCTGCACCATCTCGTCGGCGTGCGGGTGGTACATGAAGGTGCCCGGCCGGCGCGCCTCGAACTCGTAGACGAAGGTCTTGCCCGCGGGAATCTGCGGCTGCGTGAGCCCGCCCACGCCGTCCATGCCGTTGGGCAGCCGCTGGCCGTGCCAGTGCACGGCGGTGTGCTCGGGCAGCCGGTTGGTGACGAACAGCCGCACGCGGTCGCCCTCGACCACCTCGATCGTCGGGCCCGGCGACGAGCCGTTGTAGCCCCACAGGTTGGCCACCATGCCCGGCGCGAACTCGCGCTGCACCGGCTCGGCCACGAGGTGGAACTCCTTGACCTTGCCGTTCATGCGAAACGGCAGGCTCCAGCCGTTGAGCGTGACCACCGGTCGGTAGGGCCGGCCGGCCGCGGGCGCGAGCGGCGGCGCCGAGCCGGTCTCGCTGCGTTGCGCGGGCTCGGGCAGCGCGGCCATCGCGTGGCGCCCGACGGCGGCGGCGCCCACGAGGGCCGAGCCGGCGAGGAATCTTCTTCGCGTCGAAGTCATGGTCAGTGTCCTGCCTCGGCGGCGCCCGCCGCGGCTGCGCCGGGCGCGGGCAGCACGGAAGCCGACGGGATGCCGCGCACGGCGGCGGAGAGGGCGGCGTCGGCCAGCCAGAAGTCGCGCTGCGCATCGAGCGCGCCGATCACGCTGCCGATCTGCGCGCGCGCGTCGGCCAGCAGCTCGAACACGCCGACCAGCATGCCGTTGTACTGGAGCAGCATCTCGTCGGCGATGGTCCGGCGCAGCGGCACGACCTCGTCGCGCTGCTGGCGCGCGAGATCGAACGCCGTGCGGTAGGCGGCGTAGCGCTCGCGCAGCAGCGAGCCGGCCTCGACCTGGGCCTGGTCGAGCCGTGCCAGCGCCGCGAGTTCGTCGGCGCCGGCGGCCGCGAGCTGCGCGCCGCCGAGGTCGAGCAGCGGCAGCGACAGCTCGAGCTCCCAGCCGCGCTGCACGGGCTGCGCGCTCTCCTTGCTGCGAAACGCGCTGGCGCCCAGGTCGAGCCAGCTCGTCCACGCGCCTGCCGCGGATCCGGCGCGCGCGAGCCGCCACTGCGCGTGCGCGAGCTGCAGGTCCAGACGCCGCTCGAGCGCCTCGCGCGTCACGGCCTCGGGCTCGCGCGCCGCCTCGGGAAGATCGGGCAGGCGATCGGGCAGCTGCAGCGCCTGCGCCTGCGCCGCGCCGCGCCCGAGCGCGCGCACGAGCGCCTCGCGCTCGACCGTGGCCGCGAGCCGGGCGCGCGCCGCCTGCGCCCGCGCGTCGGCCTCGAAGGCCTGTTCGCGCGCGCGCTGCAGCCGGCTGAAGTTGCCCACCGACTGCATGCGGCGAGCGAGCTCGGCGCTCGCCTCGGCGGCTTCGAGCACCTGCTGCTGGTACTGCGCGCGCTGCTGCGCGGCCACGGCGCGCACCCAGGCGCTGCGCGCCTCGTGAGCGCTGCGCAGCACCTCGGCGGCGGCGCGCCAGCGCGCGGCTTCGCGCTCGCGCTCGGCCACGCGGCGGCGCAGCGGCCAGGTGAGCAGGTCGCCGAGGCCGATGCCCAGCGCGCGCGTGATCTCGACTTCGTCGCCGCGGCGGGCGCGCTCGAACGAGAAGTGCGGCCGCGCGAGCAGGCCCGACTGCAAGGCGCGGTTCTGCGCGGCCACGCTCGTGGCGAGCGACGCCTGCAGCGCCGGACTGTTGAGCAGCGCCACCCGGACCGCCGCGTCGGCGTCGAGCGGCCGCGCGAGCAGCGACTGCACCGCCGCGTCGCGCTCGGCGCGCTGGGCTGCGCTGGCGAGCAAGGTCGGGGCGGCGAGTCCGTCGCGCTCGACAGCCTCGCCCGCCGGGCCGAGCGGCCGGGCGACATCGACGCTGGCGCAACCGGCGAGCAAGGCGGCGAGCAGGGCGGCGAGCGCTGCGGGTGTCGCTGGCCGACGTGCAGAGCGGCGCTTCATGGCGACCTCGGCGCGGACGCGGGTGCGGCCGGCGCGGCCGGCGCGGCGCGCAGATGTCCGGCGTGGCCGCCGAGCCGGCTCACGAGCGCGTTGCGCTCACGCCAATCGGTGGCGGGCGGATCCTGCGGCGACGACGGCTTCAGCGGCGGCGGCGCCTGCAGCTTCGGATCGGCCAGCCGCGGCGCGCCGCTCCGAGGCGTGGTGTCGGGCGCCGCGGCAGGGCGGGCCGACGGCGGCGCCGCGTCGGCGGTGGCCGGCGCGCCGGCGGGCGCGGCGAACGCGGCTGCCGCGGCGAGGGCGCCGATCGCGACGGCGCCGGCGACACGGACGCCGACGGCGACACGGACACCGACGAGGCCCGCAGGGGCGGAAGGGAACGGATCCATCGAGGACTCTCCGGAGGCGGACGAACGGCGCGGGCAGGCACGCGCAGGCCGGCGTGGACGCCCGGATCGCGGGCGTCTGCGGAGCGTCAGGCTCGTGGAGGCCGGAACAGGCCGCGCCGTTCGGCGTCGGGCGCCGGCGTGTCGTGCGCGGGCGCTGCCGCGCGGTGCGCGAGCGGCGGCTCGAAGGCCGGCACGGCCGGCGCCGCGGCGAACGCGCCGTGGCAGATCTGGCACAGCGCGCAGGTCGGATCGGTGCCGTCGTGGGACGCGTCGGCGCGGCCAGCGTCGCCATGGGACATGCCGCCGCGGGCGGACGCGTCCTGAGGGATCGCATGGCCGGGCGCGCCGTGGCACGGCATGGCGCTCGCGATCGCTTGCTGGATCGGCGAGCCCTGCGGTCCGTGCTGCGACGCGTGCGTCGCAAGGACGTACGAGGCGTGCGCCGGCGCGGCCATCGGCATGGCGGCAAACGCCCAGCCGCGCAGCGGCAGCAAGGCGACGACGATCCAGACGATCCAGGCGAAGCGGCGCATGTGCGCGCGAGTATAGGAAGTTGCGGCGGGTCAGGCTGCGACCTCGCGCCGCCGACCGGGTTCCGCCCGGGTCGTGCCGCCCCGGTCGTGCCACCTGATGCGGCCGGTCGCGGTGGCGCCGCGGGACGGCGTTGCACGGCGGCGTCGCGAGCGGCGGCGCAATGACGCGGTGACGCGACGGTACCGTGGCGCGATCGCGCGACGGCAGCCGGTCCACGACGCAGGCCGGTGCCTACAATCCCGCGCAGTCCTCGCGCCGCGCCCCGCGCCCTTCGCCCATGAGCACGTCCCACGCCGCCCCCGACCTGTCGCACATCGCGCCGCGCGAGAAGGCCGAGATCCTGTCGCAGGCCTTGCCCTACATCCGCAGGTTCCACGGCAAGACCATCGTCATCAAGTACGGCGGCAACGCGATGACCGACCCGGCGCTGCAGCAGGACTTCGCCGAGGACGTGGTGCTGCTCAAGCTGGTGGGCCTGAACCCGGTGGTGGTGCACGGCGGCGGTCCGCAGATCGACGAGGCGCTGGCCAAGATCGGCAAGAAGGGCACCTTCATCCAGGGCATGCGCGTCACCGACGCCGAGACCATGGAAGTCGTGGAGTGGGTGCTGGCCGGCCAGGTGCAGCAGGACATCGTGGGCCTGATCAACGCGGCCGGCGGCAAGGCGGTCGGGCTGACCGGCCGCGACGGCGGCCTCATCCGCGCGCGCAAGCTGAAGATGCGCGACCGCGACGACCCGGCCAAGGAGCACGACGTCGGCCAGGTCGGCGAGATCGAGTCGATCGACCCGAGCGTGGTCAAGGCGCTGCAGGACGACCAGTTCATCCCGGTCATCTCGCCGCTGGGCTTTGGGGCGGACAACGAGAACTACAACATCAACGCCGACGTCGTGGCCGGCAAGCTGGCCGAGGTGCTGAAGGCCGAGAAGCTGGTGCTGCTGACCAACACGCCGGGCGTGCTGGACAAGTCGGGCCAGCTGCTGACCAACCTGTCGGCGCGCGAGATCGACGAGCTGTTTGCCGACGGCACCATCAGC
>CAZFET010000214.1:0-6306 GCA_964517545.1 uncultured Burkholderiaceae bacterium | reverse complement strand
GTGGCCAGCGGCTTCAGCGACTCGCCGCGAAAGCGCAGCTCGCCCTGCGACGCGCGCCACAGGCCCATGATCGTACGCAGCGTCGTGGTCTTGCCGGCGCCGTTGCGGCCCAGCAGCACGGTGACCTCGCCCTCGGGCACCGCGAGATCGACGCCGTGCAGGATGTGGTACGCGCCGATGTGCGTGTGCACGCCGCGCAGCTCGAGCAGCGGGCCCGTCATGCCGCCGCCTCGTCGACCGGCGCCTGGCCGAGGTAGGCCTGCTGCACCACCGGCGACGCGATCACCGCCGCCGGCTCGCCGTCGGCCACGAGCTGGCCGTTGTGCAGCACCACGATGCGGTCGGCCAGTTCGCGCACCACGTCCATCTTGTGCTCGACCAGCAGGATGACGCGGTCGCGCCGCGTCTTGAGCGTGCGGATCAGGTCCAGCACCACCGGCACCTCGTCGACGCTCATGCCGGCCGTGGGCTCGTCGAACATGTAGACCTTGGGGTCGAGCGCCATCAGCAGCGCCACCTCGAGCTTGCGCTGGTCGCCGTGCGGCAGGCTGCTCGCGGCCGCGCCGGCCTTGTCGGCCAGCCGCACCTGCTCGAGCAGCGCGCGCGCCTCGTCGAGCCAGGCGCGCCGGTCGAGCCACACCGACCACAGGTCGAGCCCGCCGCCGTGCCGGGCCTGCACGGTCAGGCGCACGTTCTCGAGCACGCTCAGGTTCGGGAACAGCTGCGTGAGCTGGAACGCGCGCCCGAGGCCGCGGCGCGTGCGCAGCGGCGCAGGAAGGTCGGTGATGTCCTCGCCGCCGAGCAGCACGCGCCCCTCGCTGGCCGGCAACTGCCCGGACACGAGGTTGAAGTACGTGGTCTTGCCCGCCCCGTTCGGCCCGACGATGGCCGTCAGGGTGCCGGGCTCGAAGCGGCACGTGACGCGGTCGACGGCCACGTGGCCGCCGAAGCGGATGGTGAGATCGCGGGTCTCGAGCATGAGGGGATGCGGCGTGCGGCGAGCCCCTCCCCGCGCGGCGGGGAGGGGAGGTCGGCGACGGGGACGCTGCGTCGGCCGATCAGCGCTTGTTGCGGATCGGCACGTTCATCTGCTCGGGCTTGATCTCGCTCACCAGCTCGGGCACGCCCCACGGGAAGGCCGGGTCCACCTTGATGCGGAAGTGGTACATCGACTGCATCGCCTGGTGGTCTTCCTTGCGGAAGGTCATCCTGCCCTTGGGCGTCTCGAAGCTCATGCCTTCCATCGTCTTGATGAGCTTGTCGGTGCTGGTGTCGCCGTTGGTCTTCTTCAGCGCCTCGACCACCGCGATCGCCGCGCTCATGCCGCCGGCGGTGAAGAAGTCCGGCGGGCTCTTGAACTGCTTGTAGTGGTTGGCGACCAGCCACTCGTTGACCGGATTCTTCGGGATGCCGAAGTAGTAGTAGGTCGCGCCTTCCATGCCGGGGAACTGCTTGTACGCGGCCATGGCCGGCAGGATGTTGCCGCCGGTGGCGATCTCGATGCCGTAGCGCTTCAGGTCGAGGTCGGCGATCTTGAACGGGTTGCCCGCGCCGGCCCAGATGATCCAGATGACCTTGCGGCCGGGCTGGTCCTTCAGCTTGTCGATCAGCCGCTGCGCGCCGGCGGTGAAGTCGGTGGTGTTGGTCGGCAGGTACTCCTCGTGGACGATCTTCGCGGTCTTGATCGCTTCCTTGAAGGCCTTCACGCCGTCGCGGCCGAAGGCGTAGTCCTGCGCCAGCGTGGCGATGGTGACGCCGGGCTTGTCGAGCGCGACCGCGTTGCTGATGGCGTCCTGGCTGGAGTTGCGGCCGGTGCGGAAGATGTACTTGTTCCACTTCTCGCCGGTGATCGAGTCGGCGACCGCGGGCTCGACCATCAGGATCTTCTTGTACTCCTCGGCCACCGGCAGCATCGCCAGCGCGACGCCGCTGGACGTGGGGCCGACCGCGATGTCGGCCTTGTCGTCGCCGTAGGCTGCGGCCAGCAGGCTCTTGCCCACGTCGGGCTTGCCCTGGTCGTCCTTCTCGATGACCACCAGCTTGCGACCCGCCACCGTCATCGTGCCGCCGGTCGCGTACTCCAGGCCCATCATGAAGCCGGTGGCCGTCTGCTTGCCGTAGGCCTCGAGCGGGCCGGTCTTGCTGTACACGTGCGCGATGCGGATCTCCTTGCCCGCCTGCGCGAACGAGAAGGCGGGCGCGAGCGCCAGCGCGGCCGGCAGCGCGAGCAGGGCCAGGCGACGGGACGGACGGTGCTTCATGCGGAGGTCTCCTGTGGTCGGGTCTGTCCGGCGGCCGGACGGCGCGCCGGGTGCGCACGCTCTGGCGCAATCCGCATGCCATGTGTCCGATTCGAGGGTTCACCCTGAGCGATGCGCCGCCGTCATCACCTGTAGCGCCGCATCGATGCCGCCGGACACCGCTTGCGGCCGGCGACCGTGACCGCGTACCGGACACCTGTCCGACGCGGCCGACAGTCGACACGCGCCGCGCCGGCGGGCGGCATCGGTTGCGGGGCCGTCAGCGCGGGCCGATCTGTGCCAGCTTCTCGTACAAGGTGGCGCGCGAGATGCCAAGCAGCTTGGCCGCCGCCAGCTTGTTGCCGCCGGTGGCGGCCAGCGCATCGCGGATCGCGCGCCGTTCCAGCTCTGCGATCGCCTGCGGCAGCGGCTTCATCGAGTCGGGCCCCGCCGGGCCGGCCGCCGGCACCGGCGGCGCGGCGATGGCCGTCGCCGCGCCGGCGCGCGCTTCGGTACCGGCGCCGAGATGCGCCGGCCCGAGCACCAGATCGTCGGTCATCAGCGACGCCTGCTCCAGCACGTTGCGCAGCTCGCGGATGTTGCCGGGCCACGGCTGCGCGGCCAGCCACTCGAGCGCCTCGGCGCTGACGCTGCGCGCGGGCAGCCCGCTGCGCCGCGCGATGTCGTCCATCAGCGCCTCGACCAGCGCCTCG
The DNA here is from genome assembly GCA_964517545.1 of uncultured Burkholderiaceae bacterium. Taxonomy (GTDB): domain Bacteria; phylum Pseudomonadota; class Gammaproteobacteria; order Burkholderiales; family Burkholderiaceae_C; genus CAZFET01. The sequence goes on along the minus strand of CAZFET010000214.1, from coordinate 3,353 downwards.
ATGTCCTCGCGCCGCTCGGCCAGCCGCGGCAGGCGGATCGGCACCACGGCGAGCCGGTAGTACAGGTCGGCGCGGAAGCGACCCTCGGCGACCATCGCTGCCAGGTCGCGGCTGGTGGCCGCGATCACGCGCACGTCGACCTTCTCGACCTTGTTGCTGCCCAGCGGCTCGACCTCCTGCTCCTGCAGCGCGCGCAGCAGCTTGGCCTGCAGCGCCAGCGGCATGTCGCCGATCTCGTCGAGGAAGAGCGTGCCGCCGTCGGCGAGCTCGAACTTGCCGTCGCGGCCCTTGCGTTCGGCCCCCGTGTAGGCCCCGGGCGCGACGCCGAAGAACTCCGCCTCGAGCAGCGACTCGGGGACGGCCGCGATGTTCACGCCGACGAAAGGCCGCGCCGCGCGGTGGCTGGCGGCGTGGATGCCCTGCGCCAGCAGCTCCTTGCCGGTGCCGGTCTCGCCGAGCAGCAGCACGGTGGAGTCGGTGCCGGCCACGCGGCGCGCCTGGCGCTTCACTTCCATCGCGGCCGCGCTCGCGCCGATGAAGCTGGCGATCGTGTACTTGGGGCGGCGCTGCGCGGCGAGCTGCGCGTGCGCGTCGTCGAGTTCCTTCTGCAGCCGCGAGAACTTGGTCATCAGCGGCTGCATGGTGGTCTCGGGGTGGTCGAGCAGCACCAGCCCCACCGCGCCGATCACGTGCCCCGTCGCGTCGCGCAGCGGCAGCCGGCTCACGAGGAAGGTGCCGGCCTGGTTGGTGAGCAGGTCCACCAGGATCGGCCGGCCGGTCTCGATCACCTGCGCCATCAGGGTGTTGGGCACGACCTCCTCGACGCGCCGGCCGACGAACTGCTCGGCGCGCTCGAAGCCCAGTCCCGGCAGGAAGCGCTTGTAGCCCTCGCTGATCCAGACCACGCGGTGCTCGCGGTCGACCACCATCATCCCTTCGGCGGTCTGCGCGAACAGGTCGAACATCGACTGCGCGGCCAGACGCAGCACGGCGTCGGCGTCCTGCGGAAGCGAAGGCTGGAATCCGGACATCGGTCTGGGCACGATGCGGCCGACGAGGCCGCCGGGGTGTACGTCGCGCGGACACTCTACCCGCCGCACCGGACGGCGCCGTACGGGGTTCCCCTCTGTGATTCTGTAATTACAGGATTATCGTGACGGCATGCCCCAGCCGATCCCGCTGCGCCGCACCGCGCCGGCCGCTGACGCCGACGCGCCGCTGCACGGCAGTTCGCTGCACGACGGCGTGGCGGCCCGGCTGCGCGCGCTGATCTTCGACCGGCAGACCGAGCCCGGCGCGTTCATCGACGAAGTGGGGCTGGCGCGGGCCTGGCACATCAGCCGCACGCCGCTGCGCGAGGCGCTGAAGGTGCTGGCCGCCGAGGGCCTGGTCGAGCTGGTGCCGCGCCGCGGCGCGCGCGTGCTGGAGCTGAGCGACGACGACGCCGAGGCGCTGTTCCCGGTGATGGCCATGCTCGAGGGCCGCTGCGCCTACGAGGCGACGCGCCGCGCCGACGACGACGATCTCGCCGATCTGCAGCGGCTGCACGCCGCGCTGGAGAAGCACGCCGCCGCGCACGACCGCGACGGCTACTACGCCGCCAACCACGTGTTCCACAGCCGCGTGCAGGCGCTGGCCGCCAACCGCTGGCTCGACCGCGTGACCGGCGACCTGCGCCGCTTCATGCGGCTGTGGCGCGGCCGGCAGCTCGCGCTGCCGGGGCGCATCGACGCGTCGATCAACGAGCACCGCGTGCTGCTCGACGCCATGCTGCAGCGCGACGCGCGACGCGCCGAGCGCGCGATGCACGACCACCTGATGGCGCAGCTGGCTGCACTGAAGGCGCTGCGCCGGCTCGAGCGCGAGCCGGCGGCCGCACCCGCCGGCAAGGGCCGCCGCGATGCTCGATGAACTGAAGTCGGTGGCGCGCAAGGTGAGCGGCGAGCGCGCGCTGCGCGGCCTGCTGATCGACTGCAAGCGGCTGCTGTCCGAGCGCGGCACCGCCAACAGCGTGGCGATCGCACGCGACCTGGTGGCCCGCTTCGACGCGCTGCCCGACGATGCGCGGCCCGCGTTCTTCGAGCGCCTCGCGCGCGACTTCAGTCCCGACCCGATGGCCGTGCTGCGCGGTGCGCAGGCCTACGCCGCCGAGCCGAGCGCCGACAACCTGATCCGCCTGACGCAGCTCGCCGAGCCGCCGCGCCAGGAGCTGCTGCGACGCATCAACCGCACGCCCGGCGGCACCGCGTCGATCGTGCGCATGCGCCGCGCGCTGCTCGAGCGGCTGCCGCGCCAGCCGGAGCTGCTGTCGCTCGAGGCCGACCTGCTGCACCTGCTGTCGAGCTGGTTCAACCCCGGCTTCCTGCAGATGCGCCGCGTCGACTGGAACTCGCCCGCGCAGCTGCTCGAGCAGATCATCCGCCACGAGGCGGTGCACTCCATCGACGGCTGGGACGACCTGCGCCGTCGCCTGCAGCCCGACCGCCGCTGCTTCGCGTTCTTCCACCCGCAGCTGCCCGACGAGCCGCTGATCTTCGTGGAGGTCGCGCTGGTGCCGCAGATGCCGGCGGCGGTGGCACCGCTGCTCGACAAGGCGAGTCCGCCGCTGCCGCCCGAGCGCTTCAAGGTCGCCACCTTCTACTCGATCAGCAACTGCCAGCCGGGCCTGAAGGGCGTGTCGCTCGGCAACTTCCTCATCAAGCGCGTGGCCGAGGAACTGAAGCGCGAGCTGCCGCAGCTCAAGGCCTTCTGCACCTTGTCGCCGATGCCCGGCTTCGCGGCCTGGCTCTCGAAGAACCCGGAGCTCGACGCGCTGCCCGGCCTGAAGCGCGCCGCGGCCGAGCGCGCAGCCGAGGCGCAGCAGACCCTGCACGAGGCCTGCGAGGGCGAGTGGTCGCGGCTGGCCGGCGTCCCCGCGCTCGAGGCGCTGTCCGCGCCGGCGCGCGGGGCCCTGCTGACCCTGGGCGCGGTGTACCTGCTGCACGCGACGCACACGCCGCACGGCGACCCGGTGGCGCGCTTCCATCTCGACAACGGCGCGCGGCTCGAACGGCTCAACTTCATGGCCAACCTCGCGCGGCCGGGTCTCAGGCAGTCGTTCGGCCTGATGGTCAACTATCTCTACGACCTGGACAAGGTCGAGGCCCACCACGAAGCCTTCGTGCACGGCGACGTGGTGCATTCGCGTGCGGTAGGCTCGCTGCTCTGACGGCGCGCCGCCGCGTCCCTTGGCGCACTTCCCGTTCCGACCAAGACCACCACGGAGACATCCTCATGCAGCACCCCGTCACCCGTCGCCGGCTCGTCGTCGGCTCCGTCGCGCTTGATACGCTGGAGTCTCCGTTTGGGAGGGC
>CAZFET010000213.1:0-6311 GCA_964517545.1 uncultured Burkholderiaceae bacterium | reverse complement strand
AAGGCATCGTGGCCGGCGGCGGCGTGTCGCTGCTGCGTGCCCGCCAGTCGGCCGGCACGATCAAGGGCGACAACCCCGACCAGGAAGCCGGCATCAAGATCGTGCTGCGCGCGGTGGAAGAGCCGCTGCGCCAGATCGTCGCCAACAGCGGCGACGAGCCGAGCGTGGTGCTCGCCAAGGTGCTCGAGGGCAAGGGCACCTTCGGCTACAACGCCGCCAACGGCCAGTATGGCGACATGATCGAGATGGGCATCCTGGACCCGACCAAGGTCACCCGCACCGCGCTGCAGAACGCCGCGTCGGTGGCCGGCCTGATGCTCACCACCGAGGCCATGGTCGCCGAAGCGCCGAAGGACGAGTCCCCGGCGCCCGCCGGCGGCATGGGTGGCATGGGCGGCATGGGCATGGACATGTGATGTCCGCCTGAGCCCGCTTCAGGCTGCGTCGAAGCCCGCGTGCGAAAGCCGCGGGCTTTTTTCTTGACCGGACGGGACTTGACGCCACCCGACCCGACACCGGCGCCGGGTTGATCCAGGTCATTCCGGCGTCGCGCGGCGACCCGTACGATGCGCCCCGTGAAGTTCCCGCGCAGCCTGTCCGCCAAGCTGGTCGCCATCGGGGCGGGCATGCTGATGCTCGCGCTGGCCTCGATCGGGCTGACCTTGTGGGTCACCTGGCAGCTCGAAGGCGGCGCCGCGGCCGTCAACGAGGCCGGCCGCATGCGCATGCAGACCTGGCGGCTGGCCAGCGTGATGCAGTCCGACCCGCGCGGCGCGCAGGCGCTGTCGCAGCGCTTCGACGACAGCCTCGCGCTCTTGGCCGGCGGCGACCCGTCGCGGCCGCTGTTCGTGCCGTGGGACGACGACACGCGCCGTCACTTCGACGACGTGCGCGCGCAATGGCAGGCTCTGCGTGCGCAGTGGCTCGGCGCCGACCCGCCGCCGCCCGCGCGCGTGGCCTCGCAGGCCGACGCCTTCGTCGCGTCGATCGACGGCTTCGTCAGCGGCATCGAGCGCCAGCTCTCGCGCTGGACCGCGGTGCTCGACACGGTGCAGATGGCGATGATGGCGCTGGCCATCGGCTCGGCGGTCGCGCTGCTGTACGCCGGCTACCTGTTCGTCGTCGACCCGCTCAACCGGCTGAAGGCCGGCCTGCGACGCATCGAGGCCGGCGAGTTCGATGCGCGCGTCGAGGTCGCCTCGCGCGACGAGTTCGGCGAGCTGTCGGCCGGCTTCAACCGCATGGCGCACACCCTGCAGTCGCTGTACCGCGGGCTCGAGGACAAGGTGCAGGAGAAGACGGCGCGGCTCGAAGTCAAGCGCGAGCGGCTGGCCGCGCTGTACGACGTGGCCGCGTTCCTGTCGCACGCCGGCACCCTGGAAGAACTGGCCGTCGGCTTCGTGCAGAAGGTGCGCCGCATCGCGCGCGCCGACGCCGCCGCGATCCGCTGGTCCGACGAGGCCAACGAGCGCTACCTGCTGCTGGCCGGCGACTGCCTGCCGCGCGCGCTGTCCGACGGCGAAGCCTGCCTCGCCACCGGCAGCTGCCACTGCGGCCAGGCGCAGCAGGCGGCCGCCACGCGCGTGATCCCGATCCGCGCCGACGGCGACGACACGCGCTTCGGCCACTGCGCGCGCGCCGGCTACGAGACGCTCGTGTCGGTGCCGGTGATGCTGCACCAGCGCGTGCTGGGCGAGATCGACCTCTTCTACCGCGGCGCAGCCGAGCTGGCCGACGACGACCGCTCGCTGCTCGAGACCCTGGCCTCGCATCTGGCCAGCGCGATGGAGAGCCTGCGCGCCGCCGCGCTCGAGCGCGAGGCCGCGGTGGCCGGCGAGCGCGGGCTCATCGCGCGCGAGCTGCACGACTCGATCGCGCAGTCGCTCGCGTTCCTCAAGATCCAGGTGCAGCTGCTGCGCGGCGCCGTCGAGCGCGGCGACAAGGCGGCCACCGAGCGGGCCATCGCCGAGCCCGACACGGGCGTGCGCGAGAGCTACGCCGACGTGCGCGAGCTGCTGGTGCACTTCCGCACGCGCACCAACGCCGAGGACATCGAGCCCGCGCTGCGCACCACCTTGCAGAAGTTCGAGCACCAGACCGGCCTGGCCACCGAGCTCGGCCTGCAGGGCCACTCGCTGCCGCTGGCCCCCGACGTGCAGGTGCAGCTGCTGCACGTGGTGCAGGAGGCGCTGTCGAACGTGCGCAAGCACGCGCAGGCCGGGCGCGTGCGGGTCGACGTGCAGCGCGGCCCGATCTGGCGCATCGAGGTGGCCGACGACGGCCGCGGCTTCGACGTCGCCGGCGCCGCGCCCGACGAGACGCACGTGGGCCTGCGCATCATGCGCGAGCGCGCCGCGCGCATCGGCGCGACAGTCGAGGTCGACTCGACCCCCGGCCGCGGCACGCGCGTGGTGCTGTCGCTGCCGGCCGCGGTGCCGAGCGTCGTGCAGCCGCTGGCGGCCTGAGCGCGATGAGCGGCGGCCCGTCCGTGATCCGGCTGCTCGTGGTCGACGACCACACCTTGTTCCGCCGTGGCCTGATCGCGCTGCTGTCGCAGGACGCGCGCTTCGCGGTCGTCGGCGAGGCCGCCGATGCCGGCGAGGCGCAGCGCCGCGCGGCCGAGCTGCAGCCCGACCTGATCCTGCTCGACAACCATCTGCCCGGGGTGACCGGCGTCGACGCGCTCGCCGGCCTGAAGGAGGCCGCGCCGGGCACGCGCGTGCTGATGCTCACGGTCAGCGAGGACGAGCGCGACCTCGCCGCGGCGCTGAAGGCCGGCGCCAGCGGCTACCTGCTCAAGACCGTGGACGGCGACGCGCTCGCGCGCGCGATCGAGCGCACGATGCGCGGCGACTCGGTGGTGAGCCCCGAGATGACCGGCAAGCTCGTGGCCGCGTTCCAGGCGCTCAACGGCCGCGACGCGCCGGCCGGGGCCCCGCCATCCGCGCCGGCGGCCGACCCGGTCGCGGGCCTGTCGCCGCGGGAGGCCGAGATCCTGCGCCACATCGCGCGCGGCGCGAGCAACAAGGAGATCGCGCGCGCGCTGGCGATCGCCGAGACCACCGTGAAGATCCACGTGCAGCACATCCTGCGCAAGCTCGGCGTCGACTCGCGCGTGCAGGCCGCCGTCCTCGCCACCAGCCGCGGCCTCGGCTGACGCCGGTCCCGGGCGGCGTGCCGGGGCCGCTATGCTGCGCGCCATGTACGCGCAGTTCTTCGGGCTGAAGCGGGAGCCGTTCTCGATCGCTCCCGATCCGCGCTACCTGTTCATGAGCGAGCGCCACCGCGAGGCGCTCGCGCACCTGCTGTACGGCCTCGGCGCCGGCGGCGGCTTCGTGCTGCTGACCGGCGAGATCGGCGCCGGCAAGACCACGGTGTGCCGCTGCTTCCTCGAGCAGGTGCCCAAGCGCTGCAACGTCGCGTACATCTTCAACCCCAAGCTCACGGTCGAGGAGCTGCTGCGCTCGGTGTGCGACGAGTTCCGCATCCCGTACCGCCACGAAGGACCGGGCCTGCCGACGGCGAAGGACTACGTCGACGCGCTCAACGAGTTCCTGCTCAAGACGCACGCGGTCGGGCAGAACAACGTGCTCATCATCGACGAGGCGCAGAACCTGTCGCCCGACGTGCTCGAGCAGCTGCGCCTGCTCACCAACCTCGAGACGCGCGAGCGCAAGCTGCTGCAGATCATCCTGATCGGCCAGCCCGAGCTGCGCGACATGCTGGCCGGCCCCGGGCTCGAACAGCTCGCGCAGCGCGTGGTGGCGCGCTACCACCTCGACGCGCTGTCCGAGACCGAGACGGCGCAGTACATCAAGCACCGCCTCGCCGTCGCCGGCATGACCGGCGTGATCCCGATCGACCGCGAGGCGCGCAAGCGCATCTTCGAGCTGTCGCGCGGCGTGCCGCGGCGCATCAACCTGCTGTGCGACCGCGCACTGCTCGGCGCGTACTCGAGCGGCACCCCGCGCGTCGGCGCGGCGATCGTCGAGAAGGCCGCGCGCGAGGTGTTCGATCGTGCCGAGTTCGCGCCGTCGCGCGACCCGCGCGTGCGGCGCGCCGCGGTGTTCGGCATCGGCGCGGCCGTCGGCGCCGCGCTGCTCGGGCTCGGCGTGTGGCTGTCCGGTGGCGGCTCGAAGCGCACCGAGGCCGCCGCGCCGCAGGCCGCCGCCTCGACACCGCAGGCGCCGGCCGCGAGCGCGCCGGGGCCGTCGGCGTCGGCGGCCGCGACGGCAGCGGTCGCCACCACGGCCACCACGCCCGTCGCCACGCCGGCGCCGCCGGCATCGTCGCCGTCGGCTGCGGCCGCCGCGTCGGCGCCGAAGTCACGCTAGGGAGTCACGGCGATGTCGTACATCCTCGACGCCCTGCGACGTGCCGACGCCGAACGCGACCGCGGCGGCGTGCCCAGCCTGCACGCACAGCCGGTGCCGCTGCTGTCGAGCGACGGCGACGACGAGCGGCGCGGCCCGGCGCCGTGGGTCTGGATGGCCGCCGGCGCGGTGCTGGTGGTGGCCGCCTTGCTCGCGTGGCAGTTCGTCGGCGGCGAGACCGTGCCGGCGGTACCGGCGGCCGGCGCCGGCGCGACATCGGGTGAGTCGCCCGCGGCGACATCCACCGCGACCACGGCGGCGCCCGTCGTGCCGCCCCCCGTCGCCGCGGCGCCGGCACCGCCCGCCACCGAGACGACGGCACCGGCGCGTGACGAGGCCGCGCCGGCGAAGCCCGCGCCGGCACGCAAGCCCGCGGCGGACGCGCCGCCGCGCCGCACGCCGCCACCCGCCACGCCGACGATGCCCGCGCATCGCGCGCCGCCGTCGGCAGGTGCCGCGACGAACCCCGCTGCGGCGGCGACGAATCCGCCCGACGCACGGATCCACGCGATCCACGAGCTGCCCGACGACGTCCGGCGCGACCTGCCGAAGCTCGCGATCGGCGGCTCGGTGTACTCCGAACAGCCGTCCGACCGCATGCTCATCGTCAACGGCCAGGTCGCGCGCGAGAAGGACCGCCTCGGGCCCGAGCTGGTGCTCGAGCAGATCCGGCTGAAGTCGGCGGTGCTGCGCTTCCGCGGCTACCGCTACGAGCTGGCGTACTGACGTGCCGCGCCGCACCGCGGACCGGCGACGCCGGGCTTGATCCAGCGCAAGACCTGACGCGACAGCGGCCGGGGTCGTTCTTCGGAACGATGCCCGGCCGCTTCGCCATCCTCCTTCCGCCGTCGCCGCGCGACGCGCGGAAGGATGTTCGCGCGCGCCGCGCGCCGCGACAGTGGCGCCATGGAGAAGGAGCGATCCATGGCCCCCGCCAACCCCCCTGCCCAACCGACCGCCGGCTCGCCGGCCCGTTCGCGCCAGGCGCTGTCGGTGCTCATCGTCAGCACCCTGGCCTTCACCGTGTGCTTCATGGTCTGGATGATGTTCGGCGTCATCGGCATCCCGATCAAGAAGGCGCTCAACCTCAACGCCACCGAGTTCGGGCTGCTGACCGCGACGCCGGTGCTCACCGGCTCGCTGGTGCGCGTGCCGCTGGGCATCTGGACCGACAAGTACGGCGGCCGCATCGTGATGACCTTGCTGATGGCCAGCACGGTGCCGGCCATCTGGCTCATGGGCTACGCCACCGAGTACTGGCACTTCCTGGTGATCGGCCTGTTCGTCGGCCTGGCCGGCGGTTCGTTCTCGGTGGGCACGCCCTACGTCGCGCGCTGGTTCCCGAAGCACCGCCAGGGCTTCGCGATGGGCGTGTACGGCGCGGGCAACTCCGGCGCCGCGGTCAACAAGTTCGTCGCGCCGGCGCTGGTGGTGGCCTTCGGCTGGACGATGGTGCCGCAGGTCTACGCGGCCATCATGCTCGGCACGGTGCTGGTGTTCTGGCTGTTCAGCTCGAGCGACCCGTCGCACCTGGTGCCCAGCAACACGAAGTTCACCGACCAGCTCAAGGCGCTGAAGGACCCGGTGGTGCTGAAGTACTGCCAGTACTACAGCATCGTGTTCGGCGGCTACGTCGCGCTGTCGCTGTGGATGGTGCAGTACTACGTGGGCGAGTACGGGCTCGACATCCGCGTGGCCGCGCTGCTGGCCGCGTGCTTCTCGCTGCCCGGCGGCGTGCTGCGCGCCATCGGCGGCTGGCTGTCCGACAAGTACGGCGCGCACGCCGTCACCTGGTGGGTCATGTGGGTGAGCTGGATCTGCCTGTTCCTGCTGTCGTACCCGCAGACCGACTTCACGATCCTCACGATCGACGGCCCGAAGAGCTTTCACATCGGCCTGAACGTCTACGCCTTCACCGCGCTGATGTTCGTGCTGGGC
>CAZFET010000212.1:0-6331 GCA_964517545.1 uncultured Burkholderiaceae bacterium | reverse complement strand
AGGATCCCGAGTGCGACCTGGACTACTGCGCCAACGCGGCGCGCGAGATGAAGATCGACTACGCCGCGAAGAACAACTTCGGCTTCGGCGGCACCAACGGCACCTTGATCTTCAAGCGCGCCTGATCGCGCGCCCGGCATGCGCGCGGCACCCGCGCTGCAGTTCACGCTCCATCGCTTCGGCCTGTGGCGCGGCTTCGTGGTCGTGCTGTCCGCCGCCGCGGCCGCGTCGCTCGCGGCGTGGATCGCGCCGCGCGCAGGCGTCGCGGCATGGGCGGGGCCCGCGGCCATGGCCGCGGCGCTGGCCGCCGCCGCGTCGTGCTGGCCGTCGACGCGCCGGCCGCCGGTGCGGTTGCGCTGGGACGGGTCGCGCTGGTACCTGGGTGACGCGTCTCGCGCGGCCGACGAGCTCGTGGCCGGCGACCTGCGTGCGACCATCGACCTCGACGTCTTCATGCTGATCCGCTTCGCACCCGAGCGGGGTGCGCCGACGTGGCTGCCGGCGCAGCGGCACGGCCACGAGGCCGACTGGCACGCATTTCGCTGTGCGGTATATTCGCCGCGCCCTGCAGCACCCGAGTCCGCGTCCGCGGACGATGCCTCGCCCCCCGCATGACCGCCGACGCCGATGCCCTGCTGATCGACCGCGTCAAGAAGGGCGACGTCCGGGCCTTCGAGATGCTCGTGGTCAAGTACCAGCGCCGCATCGAGCGGCTGATCGCGCGCATGGTGCGCGACGTGGACCTGGTGCCCGACATCGCGCAGGAGACCTTCATCCGCGCGTACCGCGCCATCCCGCAGTTCCGCGGCGACAGCGCCTTCTACACCTGGCTGTATCGCATCGCCGTCAACACGGCCAAGAAGGCGCTGGTCGAACTCAAGCGCGACCCGGTGGTCACCGAGGCGGCCATGGCCACCGTCGACGGCGACGACGAAACTTCGCGGGTCGAAAATGAACTAAGCGACGGCGAAACGCCCGACGCCGTGCTGGCCAGCAAGGAGATCGCCGCCACCGTCAACGCCGCCATCGAAGCCCTCTCCGAAGACCTGCGCCAGGCGATCACCCTGCGCGAGATCGAAGGCCTGAGCTACGAGGAGATCGCGACGGTGATGAATTGCCCGATCGGCACGGTGCGCTCGCGGATCTTCCGCGCGCGCGAGGCGATCGCAGAACGGCTGAGGCCGCTGCTCGACACCCGCGAGGGCGAGCGCTGGTGAGGCCAGGAGTGTGAAGCATGTCTCGAGACGATGACCGGATGGAGTCGCTGCAGCAGCTGTCCTCGCTGATGGACGGCGAGGGCGATCCAGGCGCGGCGGTGCGCGCGTGCGGACTGTGGCGCGACGATGCCGCGGCGCGCGCGACGTGGCACCGATGGCATCTCATCGGCGACGTGCTGCGCTCCGAAGACCTCGCGTCCGACTCGCGGCGCGATCTGGCGTTCCTGCAGACGCTGCGCGCGCGCATGGCCCGCGAACCGGTCGTGCTCGCGCCGCCGGCCGAGCCGGCGGTGCCCGCCGCGGTGGCCGCGCGCCGGAGCTGGCGTCGCTGGTCGGGGATCGCGGCCGTCGCCGCCGGCTTCTTCGTCGTGGCCGGGACCGTCGTCGTGATGAACTCGGTGACGCCGACCGCGGCCGACGCGCCGTCGCTGGCGCAGTCCGCGCCGCCTGCCGGCGTCGTGCCGGTCGTGGCGGGCAAGGCGACCGCTGCCGCCGCTGCGACCGCGCCGGCGACGGCCGTCCCGGCCGAGCCCGAGTTCATCGTCGTCAACGGCGAGGTCATCCGCGACGCGCGGCTGGACCGCTATCTCGCGGCCCATCGGCCGCTCGGCGCCGGCGCGGCTGCCGTGATGCCGTCGAGCTTCGATCGCGATGCCGCACGCGGCGCACCCCGTCGCTGAGCCAGGGCTCATGCTGCGCCGCTCGATCGCCGCCCTCGCGTTCGCATGCTCCACCGCGGGCTTCGTGCCGGCAGCGCTCGGCCAGGGCGCCGCGGACCCGTCGGCCGAGGCGCGTGACGTCCGCGCCTGGCTCACGCGCATGCACGAGGCCGCCGGGCGCGTGAACTTCCACGGCACCTTCGTCGTCAGCGCCGGCGGCATGCTCGCCAGCAACCGGGTGGTGCACTACTGCGAAGGCAAGAACCAGTTCGAGCGGCTGGAGGCCCTCGACGGCCAGCCGCGGCGCGTGCTGCGCCACAACGACATGGTGCAGACCATGTGGCCGGCCAGCCGCGTGGTGTCGGTCGAGCAGCGCGACGTGCTGTCGTCGTTCCCCGCGCTGCTGCAGCGCGCCGACGGCGCGTTCGCCGACCACTACGTGCTGCGCGTGCTGGGCGACGATCGCGTGGCCGGGTACGACGCCCAGGTGGTGCTGGTGAAGCCGCGCGATGCGCACCGCCTCGGCTATCGGCTGTGGGCCGAGAAGAACAGCTCGCTGCTGCTGCGCGCCGAGGTGCTCGGGCCGCGCGACGAGGTCCTGGAGTCGGTGGCGTTCTCGGAACTGGCGATCGGCGTGAAGCCGCAGCCCGAGACCGTGCTGCAGGCGATGAAGCGCCTGGACGGCTGGCGCGTCATCCGGCCCAGCGTCACGCGCACGCGGCTCGACGCCGAAGGCTGGAGCCTGCGCGCGCCGGTGCCCGGCTTCCGCGAGATCAGCGTCGTCAAGCGCGCGACGGAGCCGGCCGAGGAGGGCCATGGCGCCAGCCCGCCGATGCTGCAGTCGGTCTGGTCCGACGGGCTGACCTATGTGTCGGTGTTCATCGAGCCGTATCAGGCCGATCGACATGGCCGGCCCATCCACACCGCCCTCGGCGCCACCCAGACCCTCATGCGGCGCCAGGGCGACTGGTGGGTCACCGTGATGGGCGAGGTGCCCGCGCCGACCTTGAAGCTGTTCGCGCAGGCGCTCGAGCGGTTGCCGCGTTGAGCATCGCCGCCGGTCGGCGGCCGCAGGCCGTGCAACGTTGTCGGCGCACTCCGTGTTCGTGCATTCCGAGAAGTCCGAGAGGCTCACACTCATGCAAGACGTGCTCACCTCGCCGCTGAAGCGGTACCTCGCGGCGCCGATGGCGGCGTTGCTGCTTGCCGCGGCGTCGCTGCTCGCGCCGACCCCTGCGGCGCACGCGCAGGCCGTGCGCGGTCTGCCCGACTTCACCGAACTGGTCGAGCAGGTCGGCCCTTCGGTGGTCAACATCCGCACGCTCGAGCGCGGCCGCGGCGTGCCGCAGGTCGACGAGAGCGTCGAGGAGTTCTTCCGCCGCTTCGGCATCCCGCTGCCGGGCCGGCCCGACCCGCGTCGCGGACCGCGCGAAGACGGCGAGCCCCAGCAGCGCGGCGTCCGCTCGGGCTTCATCCTGAGCGGCGACGGCTACGTGATGACGAATGCGCACGTGGTCGACGGGGCCGACGAAGTGATCGTCACCCTCACGGACAAGCGCGAGTTCAAGGCGCGCATCGTCGGGGCCGACCGGCGCACCGACGTCGCGGTGGTGAAGATCGACGCCGGCGGCCTGCCGGCCGTGAAGATCGGCGACGTGAGCCGGCTCAAGGTGGGCGAGTGGGTCATGGCGATCGGCTCGCCGTTCGGCCTGGAGAACACCGTGACCGCCGGCATCGTCAGCGCCAAGCAGCGCGACACCGGCGACTTCCTGCCGTTCATCCAGACCGACGTCGCGATCAACCCGGGCAACTCCGGCGGACCGCTGCTGAACCTGCGCGGCGAGGTGGTCGGCATCAACTCGCAGATCTACAGCCGCTCCGGCGGCTTCATGGGCATCTCGTTCGCGATCCCGATCGACGAGGCGATGCGCGTGGCCGACCAGCTGCGCACGAGCGGCCGCGTGATCCGCGGTCGCATCGGCGTGCAGATCGCGCCGGTGACGAAGGACGTGGCCGAGTCGATCGGGCTCGGCAAGCCGATCGGCGCGCTGGTGCAGAGCGTCGAGTCCGGCGGTCCGGCCGACAAGGCGGGCGTGGAGGCCGGCGACATCATCGTGAAGGTCGATGGCCGCGCGGTGGAGAAGTCCGGCGACCTGCCGCGCATCATCGGCGGCACCAAGCCCGGCACGAAGAGCGCGCTGCAGGTCTATCGCCGCGGCAACTACCGCGACCTGACGGTGACCGTGGCCGAGTTCGAACCCGATCGGCCGCGTCGCGTGGCCGACGCGGGCAGCGCACCGCGCGATCCGGGCTCGCAGTCGACGACCGCGATCGGCCTGACCGTGTCGGACCCCAGCGAGACGCAGAAGCGGGATCTCAAGGTGCGCTCGGGCGTGATGGTCGACGCGGTCGAGGGCCCGGCGGCGCGTGCCGGGTTGCGCGAGGGCGACGTGATCCTGTCGGTCGACAACACCGAGGTCAGCAGCGCCAAGCAGTTCGCGACCCTGATCGGCCGCGGCGAGCGCGGGCGGCCGCTCAGCGTGCTCGTGCGGCGCGGCGAGTGGGTCAACTACTTCGTGATCCGGCCGAACCGCTGAGTCCGGCCCGCGCTTGGCCCGGAGCGGCGCCCGGGCTTTTCGCATCGTGGTGGATTGGCTGGAAGGGTCCGGGAGGGCAACCAGCGATCGGGCTGTCGGCGGCCGACACGGCGGGTCCGATTCGGGCCCCGCGCCAATAGAATCCGCCCGTTCGCTGCGCCGATTCGGTCGCCGGTCGGCAAAGACGGAGGGCGACTGAAACAATCCCCAAGGCGTCCACAAGACTTTGTGGATATCTTGTGTACGAAATGGGATGTTGGTGGCCTGCAACGACGCGAAATCAAGCATTGGCGCGGGTTCCCGCGGGGTGCTTTTGGCTACAATGAAGGCCCAACAAGCAGTTGCCATACGTTTTGTTGGAAGGCGCGTCTGGACTTGGACGTGCCTTTTTTTTGGTCGCGGCACGGCCTCGCGAGCCGTCACGTCGCTTCGCGACACGAGCCCTCACCGCAGCGGCATCGCCGCTGTGATCCTCGCCCGAAGCCGCCTGCACATCAGCTGATGGATCACATCCGCAATTTCTCGATCATTGCCCACATCGACCACGGCAAGAGCACCCTGGCCGACCGGATCATCCAGCGCTGCGGCGGCCTGTCCGACCGCGAGATGGAGGAGCAGGTGCTCGACTCGATGGACATCGAGCGCGAGCGCGGCATCACGATCAAGGCGCAGACGGCGGCGCTGCAGTACACCGCGCGCGACGGCCGCACCTACAACCTCAACCTGATCGACACGCCCGGCCACGTCGACTTCAGCTACGAGGTGAGCCGCTCGCTGTCGGCCTGCGAGGGCGCGCTGCTGGTGGTCGACGCGAGCCAGGGCGTCGAGGCGCAGACCGTGGCCAACTGCTACACCGCCATCGAACTGGGCGTCGAGGTGGTGCCGGTGCTGAACAAGATGGACCTGCCGCAGGCCGACCCCGAGCGCGCCAAGGCGGAGATCGAAGACGTGATCGGCATCGACGCGACCGACGCCATCCCGTGCTCGGCCAAGACCGGCGAGGGCATCGACGAGATCCTCGAGGCCGTGATCACCCGCATGCCGGCACCGCGCGGCACGCCCGACGGCCCGCCGCGGGCGATGATCATCGACAGCTGGTTCGACAACTACGTCGGCGTGGTGATGCTGGTGCGGGTGGTCGACGGCGGCCTGAAGAAGGGCGAGCGCATCCGCCTGATGGCGACCGACGCCGTCTACGGCATCGAGCAGCTCGGCGTGTTCACGCCGAAGTCGGTGCCGCGCGAGCAACTGAGCGCCGGCGAGGTCGGCTTCGTGATCGCGGGCATCAAGGAGCTGCATGCGGCCAAGGTCGGCGACACGATCACCCTCGAGAAGAAGCTGCCGAACAACGCCGGCCCGGCGAGCGAGCCGCTGCCCGGCTTCAAGGAGATCCAGCCGCAGGTGTTCGCGGGCCTGTACCCGACCGAGGCCAGCGAGTACGACGCGCTGCGCGACGCGCTCGACAAGCTCAAGCTGAACGACTCGAGCCTGCGCTTCGAGCCCGAGGTGAGCCAGGCGCTGGGCTTCGGCTTTCGCTGCGGCTTCCTCGGCCTGCTGCACATGGAGATCGTGCAGGAGCGGCTGGAGCGCGAGTTCGACCAGGACCTGATCACGACGGCGCCGTCGGTCGTGTACCAGGTCGAGCTGAACGACGGCACGGTGCTCGAGGTCGAGAACCCGTCGAAGATGCCTGAGCCGGCGAAGATCCGCGAGATCCGCGAGCCGATCGTCACGGTGCACCTGTACATGCCGCAGGAGTACGTCGGCCCGGTGATGACCCTGGCCAACCAGAAGCGCGGCGTGCAGATCCAGATGGCCTACCACGGCCGGCAGGTGCACCTGACCTACGAGCTGCCGC
>CAZFET010000211.1:0-6372 GCA_964517545.1 uncultured Burkholderiaceae bacterium | reverse complement strand
CGCGCCACGCGCACGGCGCGAGGTGTGCCGATGAGTGCCGTGCCGGCCCCGGTGCCCGCGACGCTCGGCGCGCAGGACGGCGAGCTCGCGCTGCGTCCGTTGAACGTGACGCACCTCGAGGCCGTGCTCGAGATCGAGCGGGCGGCCTACCCGTTCCCGTGGACGCGCGGCAACTTCGTCGACTCGCTGGCCGCCGGCTACCTCGCGCGGCGGCTGCTGGGCGTGCACGACGGCAGCCTGCGCGGCTACTTCGTCGCGATGGGCGGCGTCGACGAGATGCACCTGCTGAACCTGACCGTCGCGCCGGCCTGGCAGCGCCAGGGCCATGCGCGCCTGATGCTCGACGTGCTGGTGGCCGAGTGCCGGCTGCGCCGCGCGCAGCAGCTGTGGCTCGAGGTGCGGCCGAGCAACGAACGTGCGCGCGCCGTGTACGAGCGCTACGGCTTTCGCACGGCCGGGCTGCGCAAGGGCTACTACCCGGCCGCGCTCGGCCGGCGCGAGGACGCGCTGGTGATGAGCCTCGCGATCGACGACGGAGCCGGCGGCCGTGTGGACTGAGCGTCAGCGCGCGATGCTCGAGGCGATGGGCCTGCGCGTGTGGCCCGCGCCGGCGGCGGCGCCCGACGAGGCATCGCCGGCGCGTCGGCCGGTCGCGCGAGACGAGGCCGTCGTCGCCGGCGTCGCGGCCGAACCGGGGTCGGCGTACGAGCAAGGAACCGAGTTCGCACAGGCACCCGCACCCGCACCCGGACCGGCACCCGCTGCAGCGCCCGCGCGCAGGCCGGTCATGACCGGCGAGCGTCCGCCGGGTGTCGAGTCGATGGACTGGCCGGCGCTGCGCGAGGCGGTCGCGTCGTGCACGGCGTGCAAGCTGTGCGAGTCGCGCCGGCAGACCGTCTTCGGCGTGGGCCACCCTCGGGCGCACTGGATGATCGTCGGTGAGGCGCCCGGCGGGCAGGAGGAACTGCAAGGCGAGCCCTTCGTCGGCAAGGCCGGCCAGCTGCTCGACCACATGCTGCGCGCGATCGGCCTCACGCGCGCCGAGGCGGCGCCCGAGCGGCAGGTCTACATCGCCAACACCCTGAAGTGCCGGCCGCCGGGCAACCGCAACCCGCAGCCCGACGAGCTGGCGAAGTGCGAGCCCTTCCTGCTGCGGCAGGTGGCGCTGGTGCGGCCGCGCATCATCCTCGCGATGGGGCGCTTCGCGGTGCAGTCGTTGCTGCGCACCGACGAGGCGATCGGCCGGCTGCGCGGCCGCGTGCATCGCTACCAGGGCGTGCCGCTGGTGGTGACCTACCATCCGGCCTACCTGCTGCGCAATCCGCTGGACAAGGCGCGCTCGTGGGAGGACCTGTGCCTCGCGCGCCGCGTGCTCGAGTCGGCGTCGGATCCGCCACCGTGAACGCCGTGACGCAAGCCCAGGACGAACCGTCCGACACGCCGCCGCCCGGGCTGCAGACGCCGCCCGACCTGCTGCGCCTGGTGGCCGACAACGTGCCGGCGCTGATCGCCTACTACGAGCTGAACGACTTCCGCTGCGTGTTCGCCAACCGCGCGTACGCGCAGGCCTTCGGCTTCACCGAGCAGTCGATCGTCGGCCGCAGCCTGGCCGAGGTGATCGGCGAGGCGGCGCGCGAGCGCATCCAGCCGCTGGTCGACCGCGTGATCGCCGAGCGCGTGCCGGTGAGCTACGAGCGCGAGATTCCCGGCGCGGACGGCGCGCCGCGCTGGATCGAGGCGCATCTCATGCCGCATCTCGACGGCGAGGGCCGCGTGCGCGGCGGCTTCGTGCTGCTGTCGGACATCACCAAGTACCGCCTCGCCGAGAAGCTGGTGCGCGAGTCGGAGGAGCGGCTGGCCAAGTTCATGCAGGCCAGCTGCGAAGGCATCGTGTTCCACAAGGACGGCTTCATCACCGACGCCAACCCGCCGGCGCTGCAGCTGATCGGCTACTCGCTGGAGGAGATCCTCGGGCGGCGCACGCTGGACTTCATCGCGCCCGACCACGTGGCCAAGGTCGCCTCGGTCATCGCCTCGGGCCAGGAGACCGCGTACGAGAGCGTGATCGTGCACAAGGACGGCACGCGCATCGACGTGGAGTTCATCGTGCGCACGATGATGCGCAACGGCGAGCGGCTGCGCATGACCATCGTGCGCGACATCCGCGACCGCCACGCGGCCGAGAAGCGCATCCACCACCTCGCGCACCACGACGCGCTCACCGGCCTGCCCAACCGCGCGAGCTTCAACGACCAGCTCGAGCGGCTCATGCAGCTGGCGCGCGGCGAGGGCTCGCGGCTGGCGCTGCTGTTCATCGACCTCGACCACTTCAAGCGCGTCAACGACTCGCTCGGCCACCTCGTCGGCGACTCGCTGCTCACCACCGTGGCCGCGCGGCTCACCGACTGCCTGCGCTCGACCGACCTGGTCGCGCGCTTCGGCGGCGACGAGTTCATGGTGCTGCTGCCCGGCGTGGCGGCGCGGCGCGAGATCGAGCAGGTGGCGGCCAAGCTGCTGGCCGCGATCGAAGTGCCGATCGACGCCGAGGGGCGCACGATCTCGGTCACGCCGTCGATCGGCATCGCGGTGTTCCCGCACGACGGCACCACCGCCGACGAGCTGATCAAGCACGCCGACACGGCGATGTATCTCGCCAAGGCACGCGGTCGCGCGAACTTCCAGTTCTTCGACCCGGCGGTGGCCAGCGCCGCGTACGCAGCCCTGGTGACCGAGAGCGAGCTGGCGCAGGCGCTGGCGCGCGACGAGTTCGTGCTGCACTTCCAGCCGCAGGTGCGCGCGCGCGACGGCGCGATCGTCGGCGCCGAGGCGCTGATCCGCTGGCAGCACCCCGAGCGCGGACTGCTGCAGCCCGACGCGTTCATCCCGGTGGCCGAGGCGCAGCGGCTGATGCTGCCGATCGGGCAGTGGGTGCTGCGCGAGGCGGTGCGCAGCGTGCGCCGCTGGCACGCCGGCTACGGCGGCGCGCCGGTGCCGGTGGCGGTGAATCTGTCGACGGTGCAGTTCCGCGCCGCGGGTTTCGTCGAGTCGGTCGAGCGCGTGCTGGCCGAGGAGGGCGTGCCCGGCTCGTGGCTCGAGCTGGAGCTGACCGAGCGCATGCTGATGGACGACGTGGCCGAAGTGCGGCGCACCATCGCGCGGCTGCACGCGGTGGGCATCCGCATCTCGCTCGACGACTTCGGCACCGGCTACTCGTCGCTCGCGCAGCTCAAGGAGCTGCCGATCGACAAGCTCAAGATCGACCGCAGCTTCGTGCACGACCTGCCCGGCAGCCGCGGCTCGGCGGCGATCGCGCGCGCGATCATCACGATGGCGCGCAGCATGGGCGTGACGGTGATCGCCGAAGGCGTCGAGACCGCCGCGCAGCGCGAGTTCCTCGCCGCCCACGGCTGCGACGAGCTGCAGGGCGACGCGGTCGGCGAGGCGCTGTCGGCCGGGCAGCTGATCGAGCGCATCGCGCGCGTCGACCTGCGCGACGCGGTCCTCAGTCCTTCTTCTGCTTCTGCGGGCGCTTCCAGCTTGCGATCGTGACCTGCTTCGCGCGCGCCACGGTCAGCTGGCCGGCCGGTGCGTCCTTGCTGATCGTCGAGCCGCCGCCGATGGTCGCGCCGTCGCCGATCGACACCGGCGCGACCAGCACGCAGTTGGAGCCCACGTGCACGTCGGCGCCGATCACGGTGCGGTGCTTGTTCGCGCCGTCGTAGTTGGCGGTGATGCTGCCGGCGCCGTAGTTGACGCGCTCGCCGACCGTGGCGTCGCCGATGTAGGCGAGGTGGTTGGCCTTGGCGCCGCGCGCCAGGGTCGAGTTCTTCACCTCGACGAAGTTGCCGACGTGCACCTCCTCGCCGAGGTCCGCGCCCGGCCGCAGCCGCGCGTACGGGCCGACCAGCGCGCCGGCACCGACGTGCGCGCCCTCGACGTGCGTGAACGGATGGATCGTCGCGCCCGCGTCGATGCGCGCGTCGCGGATCACGCAGTGCGCGCCGATGCGCACGCCGTCGCCCAGGCGCACCTCGCCCTCGAACACGCAGCCCACGTCGATCTCGACGTCGCGGCCGCAGTGCAGCCGGCCGCGCAGGTCGAAGCGCGACGGGTCGGCCAGCCGCACGCCGGCTTCCATCAGCGACTCGGCCTGCGCGCGCTGCAGGCGGCGCTCCAGGTCGGCGAGCTGCGACGGGCTGTTGACGCCCAGCACCTCGGTCTCGCCGGTCGCGGCCACGGGCACCACCGGCACGCCGTCGGCCACCGCCAGCGCGACCACGTCGGTCAGGTAGTACTCGCGCTGCGCGTTGTCGTTGCGCAGCCGGCCGAGCCAGCCCTTCAGTGCCGCGGCCGGGGCGGCCATCATGCCGGTGTAGACCTCGCGGATCGCGCGCTGCGCGTCGCTCGCGTCCTTCTGCTCGACGATCGCGCGCACCTGGGCGCCGTCGCGCACGATGCGGCCGTAGCCGGTGGGCTCGGCGAGCTCGACGGTCACCAGCGCGAGCTTCGTGCCGCCGCTGGCCTGCACCAGCGCGCGCGCGGTCTCGGCGCGCACCAGCGGCGTGTCGCCGTTGAGGATCAGCACCGTGCCCGCATCGGGCAGCGCCGGCGCGGCCTGCTGCACCGCGTGGCCAGTGCCGAGCTGCGGCTCCTGCTTCACGAACTGCAGGCCCGGCGCCGGTGCGATCGCGGCCTGCACGGCGTCGGCGCCATGCCCGACCACGACGACGGTGCGCTGCGCCCCCAGCGCCGCGCAGGCCTCGAGGACGTGCTGCAATAGGGGCTTGCCCGCCAGCCGGTGCAGCACCTTCGGCCGTTCCGACTTCATGCGGGTTCCCTTGCCGGCGGCCATGACCACGATGCTGAGCGTCATCCTTCGCGTCCCGTTGCTGCGTCTCGCGCGGATTATCGGCGCCGGCCTGCTGGCCGCCGCGGTGCTGGGCGGCTGCAGCGTGCTGCGCCTCACGTACGGGCAGGCGCCCGAGCTCGCCTACTGGTGGCTCGACGGCTACGTCGACATCCAGGACTCGCAGGCGGCGCGCGTGCGCGAGTCCGTCGCGGCCTGGTTCCGCTGGCACCGGGCGACGCAGCTGCCGGAGTACGCCGCGCAGCTCGCGCGCCTGCGCCGCGAGCTGGCCGAGCCGGTCACGCCGGCGCAGGCCTGCCGCTGGTGGGGCGAGGTGCGCGGGCACATGGACACGGCCTTCGAGCGCGCCGTGCCGTCGATGGCCGAGTTCGTGGTGAGCATGTCGCCGCAGCAGCTGAAGCACCTGGAGCAGCGCTACGCCAAGGCCATCACCGGGGCGCGGCGAGACTTCCTGCAGGCCGACCGCGAGGAGCGTCGCCGCGCGTCGGTCAAGCGCGTCGTCGAGCGCGCCGAGAGCCTGTACGGCCGGCTCGACGACGAGCAGCGCCAGCGCGTCGCCGACCTCGCCGCGCAATCGCCGTTCGACCCCGAGCGCTGGATCGCCGAGCGCGCGCAGATCCACCAGGAGATCGTGGCCGCGCTGTCGCGCGTGATCGCCGGGCGCGGCACGCCCGACGAGGCGCAGGCGGTGCTGCGCAGCCTCGCCGCGCGCGTGAAGCAGTCGCCGCGGCCCGCGCACCGCGAGTACCAGCAGCGCCTGGTCGAGCACAACTGCGCGTTCGCCGCGCGCATCCACAACCTCACCACGCCGGAGCAGCGGCTGCACGCGCAGAACAAGCTGGCCGGCTGGGAAGCCGACCTGCGGGTGATCGCGGGCAACGGCGGCGCGGCGAGCCCGGCGCCGGGGAGTCTGTAGCCGGCTCACGCCGCGCGCGCGGCGCAACCGGCGGGCGACGTCGTGGCGCGACGACCCCGCCCGCCGCTACTTCGACAACTGCACCGACACGCGCCGCGGGTTCACCGCGGGCTGCGGAAAGTCCTTCAGCGCGGCCTCGAACATCGCGGCCAGGGTGGCCGTGTCGGCCGACGCTCCCGACTCGTTGGCGGCGCGCGACTCGTACAGCGGCGTGCCCGACTTGCGGTCGCGGATCAGCACCGCGACCTCGCGGTCGTAGCGCGGCGCGACGTCGTAGCGCAGGCCCCAGCCCCAGTACGGTCCGCGCGGGCCCCACCAGCCGAACGCGCCGTAGGGGCGCCAGAACGGGTCGTCCCAGGGCGAGCGGTCGTAGCGCGTGACGCGGGCGCCGAGCTGCACGGTGTATTCGGGCGTGCCGCCGCCGGCGACCTCGGTGAAGCCGGCGCCTTCGAGCGCGCGGCGTGCGGCGTCCTCGAGTCGCGCCTGCGCCTCGGGCTGCGACTGCTGCGACGGCAGCCGCTCGAACGCGTAGGTGCCGGGCTTGCGGTCGGCCGGCCACTGGCTGTAGCTGGTGACGTCGCTGGCGAGC
>CAZFET010000210.1:0-6395 GCA_964517545.1 uncultured Burkholderiaceae bacterium | reverse complement strand
CGTCTTCAACGGCCTCGCGCGCTGGCTGCAGAAGATCGGGCTCGGCCAGCTGCCCGGCGACTTCCGCCTCAAGGTGGGCGGGCGCGAGTGGTTCGTGCCGCTGGCCAGCAGCCTGGTGCTGAGCCTGATCGCCGCGGGCGTGAGCCTGCTGGTCTAGTGAGCATTCCAACGATGACGACGCCTCGATCACCGTTCGGGCCGAGCCCGAACGGCCGGTGTAGCTCAGCCCGGACGGACGTACGGTGCTGCCGCTGGTCGCGCACCATGCAACGCTCGATAGGGGCGCGCGCGATGCCGGCCACCACCACCTTGCTCGCCGGGCCGGTCACGGTGGTCGAGTTCCGCTGCGACGCCGGCCCGCACGCCGCGCCGTACCCCGAGGTGCACTCGTCGTGCTCGGTGTCGTACGTGCGGCGCGGCAGCTTCGGCTACCGCTATCGCGGCCGCGAGGCGCAGCTCGTCGCGGGCTCGATGCTCGCGGGCTGCCCCGGCCACGAGTACGTCTGCACGCACGACCATCATCACGGCGGCGACGAGTGCCTCGCCTTCTTCCTGCGGCCCGAGCTGGCCGATCGCCTGGGCGGCGCGCGTGC
The DNA here is from genome assembly GCA_964517545.1 of uncultured Burkholderiaceae bacterium. GTDB lineage: Bacteria > Pseudomonadota > Gammaproteobacteria > Burkholderiales > Burkholderiaceae_C > CAZFET01. The sequence continues at coordinate 5,802 of CAZFET010000210.1, read as the reverse complement.
CGCGCACTGGCAGGTCGGCGGCGTGCCGCCGCTGGCCGAGCTGGTGGTGCTGGGCGAGCTGGCACAGGCCACCGCGCGCGGCGACACCGACCTCGGCCTCGATGAAGTGGGGCTGATGCTCGCGTCGCGCTTCGCGCGCGTGGTGGGCGGCGCGACGCCGCGCGCGGCCGCCGCACCGAAAGGCCCGAGCGCGGCCGACCGCCGGCGCGCCGTCGAGTCGGCGCTCTGGATCGCCGCGCACGCCGACGACGACCTGTCGCTCGACACCCTGGCCGCGCGCTGCGGCCTGAGCCCCTTCCATTACCTGCGCGTGTTCTCGCAGTCGCTCGGCGTCACGCCGCACCAGTACCTCGTGCGCGCGCGCCTGCAGCGCGCCGCGCGGCTGCTGGCCGAAGACGGGCGCGCGGTGACCGACGTGGCCTACGAGGCCGGCTTCGCCGACCTGTCGAACTTCGTGCGCAGCTTCCGTCGCGCGGCCGGCGTCACGCCGGGCGCCTTCCGCCGCGCCGCGCGCGGCGACCGCAAGATTCTCCAAGCCCGGCTCGCGCTGCCCGCCTAGCATCCCCCGCACGGGCCCGCACCAGGGACGGGCCGCGAAGGAGCGATGCATGTACGACCATGTCGGATTGAAGGTGCGCGACCTCGCGAAGAGCGTCGCGTTCTACCGCGCCGCGCTCGGCGCGCTCGGCCACAGCGTGGGCTCGCAGGGCGAGGGCTACGCAGGCCTCGGACCGAAGGGGGCACCGGCGCTGTGGCTGTACGAGTCGGCCGCGACGTCGGCATCGGCGTCGAGCGCGGGCGCGCACGTCGCGTTCCGTGCGCCCGACCGCGCATCGGTGCAGCGCTTCCACGCGCAGGGGCTGGCCGCGGGCGGCCGCGACAACGGCGCGCCGGGGCTGCGGCCGGACTACTCGGCCGACTACTACGCGGCCTTCCTGATCGACCCCGACGGCCACAACGTCGAGGCGGTCTGCTTCGCAAGCTGAGGCGGCGCTATTCGCTGATCGACCAGTGTCGCTCGCACTTGCGGCAGCACACCTCGACGCGGCCGTGGGCGCGGTCTTCCGCGACCAGCGTGAAGCGCGCGTAGGTGCCGCACTGCGGGCAGTCGGCCTGGTTGGCGGTCGCCTCGGCGTGCGTCAGCAGGTAGAGGTAGCGCCGCAGCGCCCAGACGCCGACGCCGCCGCACAGCAGCACGGCGCCGAAGTCCCACAGCTGGTCGAGCAGCGGGCCGCGGCGGTCGAACGCCTCGAACGTGGCGAACACGCCGACCGCGCAGAGGAAGGTGAGCACGAGGTGGGCGTGGCTCTGCAGCAGCTCGCGTTCGTACCACTTGCGAAAGCCGTGCTTGCGGATGCCTTCGGCGAGACCCATGGCTCCCTCCTATCGAGCATTCGACATCTGACGACACCCCGAACGGACGGTGCTGCTGTCGCGCATGATGGAAAGCTCAACGACGAGACGGCATCGTGGCACAGCGCGCCGCGCCCGCCATGCCGGCCGGTGGTCACCGACCGCCGCGCTCGGGGATCGTGGGCGGTGCGGCGCCGTCGTCCGCCTCGCCGTTCGCGTCGCCGGTGACGTCGCCTGAGTCGGCGCCAGGACCTTCCTCGCCGGAGCCGCCGACCACGGCCGCGATCGCCCGCTCGCGCGCGCGGCGCACCGCGTCGCCCACCGCCGGGCCAACCAGGCCGCGCGATGCCGCCTCGGCCGCCACCGCCGCGGTGTCGACCGCGAGCGCCGCGTCGAGCACGGTCTGCAGCCGCGCGCGCGGCTCGTAGGGCGCGTCCTCGAAGCCGAGCCGGCCGCGCGCGTCGCACTCGCAGGCGAGCAGCACGTCGGCGAAGCGCGCGGGGCGCCGCAGCGCGTTGCAGCGCTGCAGCAGCCGCAGCAGCGCGGCCGCGCCGAACGCCGCGCTGCGATGCACGTGGCCGTGCTCGCGCGCCACCACCTCGGCCAGCTCGCGGCAGTCGGCCGGCACGCGCCAGCGCTCGCTCACCGCGCGCAGCAGCGCGACGCTGCGCGCCTCGTGGCCGAGGTGGCGCGGCCACTGCTGCGGCGGCGTGCTGCCCTTGCCGAGGTCATGGCACAGGCAGGCGTAGCGCACCTCGAGCGACGCGTCCAGGCGCGCGGCCATGTCGAGCACCATCATCAGATGCACGCCGGTGTCGACCTCGGGGTGCGCGTCGGCGCGCTGCGGCACGCCCCACAGGCGGTCGACCTCGGGCAGCAGCACGGCCAGCGCGCCGCAGTCGCGCAGCACCTCGAACAGGCGCGACGGACGCGCCTCCATCAGCCCGCGCGCGAGCTCCTGCCACACGCGCTCGGGGACCAGCGCATCGACCTCGCCGGCGCGCACCATCGAACGCATCAGCTCGCGCGTCTCGTCGGCCACGGTGAAGTCGGGCCAGCGCGCGGCGAAGCGCGCGACGCGCAGGATGCGCACCGGGTCCTCGACGAACGCCGCCGACACGTGGCGCAGCACGCGCTCGCGCAGGTCGCGCCGGCCGCCGAACGGATCGACCAGCGCGCCGTGCTCGTCCTGCGCGATGGCGTTGATGGTCAGGTCGCGCCGCGCCAGGTCCTGCTCCAGGGTGACGTCGGGCGCGGCGTGGAAGTGAAAGCCGTGATAGCCCGGCCCGGTCTTGCGCTCGGTGCGCGCGAGCGCCACCTCCTCGCGCGTGAGCGGGTGCAGGAAGACCGGGAAGTCGCGCCCCACCGGCACGAAGCCGGCGGCCAGCAGCTCGTCGGGCGTGGCGCCGACCGCGACCCAGTCGCGATCGCCCGCCGGCCGGCCGAGCAGGCCGTCGCGCACCGCGCCGCCGACGAGGTAGAGCTTCATCGCGGCCGATCTTATCGACCGGCCGCGCGGCGCGGGCTCAGGCCCAGTCGGGCCGGGTGCGGTACGGTTCCTCGAACTGCAGGAAGTCGCGCTCGGCCAGCGCGTCGGCCTCCCAGGCGGCGACGGCGGGCGACGCGAACACGCGCCCGACGTAGCCCGCCGCGTCGGCCGGCAGCGGCAGCGCGTAGGTGCGCAGCCGTCCGCACACCGGCGCGTAGAAGGCGTCGGCGATCGAGAACTCGCCGAACAGGAACGGGCCGCCGTGCGCGTCGAGCAGGCCGTGCCACATCGAGACGATGCGGTCGAGGTCGGCACGCACCGTCGGCTCGGCGGCCAGCACGCGCGCGCCCACCTCGGGCAGCCGCGCCTCGATGTTCTGCGGGAAGTGGCTGCGCAGCGCGCCGAAGCCCGAGTGCATCTCGGCGACCACGCTGCGCGCGCGGGCGCGTGCCCTGGGGTCGCGCGGCCACAGCGCGAGCTGCGGATGGCGCTCGGCCAGCGTCTCGGCGATGGCCAGCGTGTCCCAGATCGCGAGGCCGTCGTCGTCGACCAGCACCGGCACGCGCCCGACCGGCGACACCTCGGCGATCCGGCGCTTGAACCCGGAGCCGGGATCGAACGAGTCGAAACGGATCCGCACCTCCTCGAAGGGAATGCCGAAGTGCCGCATCAGTACCCACGGCCGCATCGACCACGACGAGTAGTTCTTGTTGCCGATGTAGAGCTTGGTCATGCGCCGATGCTAGCCGGCCGCGGCCGGGCGCGGCGCTGCCGATCGCGCATGAAGCCCATGCGCTCCGCTCATGCGGCCGTGGCGTTCAGCGCCGCGCGACCGCGCGCCACGCGTTCAGCCTGCCGCGTCCGCGCTGCTCGGCCAGATACGCCGGCGCCACGGCCTCCAGCGCCGCCGGCGTGATGCCGAGCGCGTCGAGCCCCGGCAGGCTGCCGCTGGCGACGTTGGGCACCTTCAGCGAGTCGAGGTTGTCGCGCGAGATCAGCGGCTCGCCGGGCAGCAGCTCGAACGCGGCGGCCTGGATGCGGCCGATCGCGTCGGGCAGCGCGATCACGGGGCGCTCGTGGCCCGACCAGCGGCCGGCCAGCCGCACCAGCTCGCGCAGCGTGTAGCGGCGCGGACCGGCGCACTCGTAGGTGCGCCCGATGGTCGCGCGGTCGTCGAGCGCACGCGCGATCGCGCTGGCGACGTCGCGCACCCACACCGGCTGCATCGGCGCGTCGGCGCCGGCCAGCATCATCAGCGGCATCAGCGCCTGCAGCGACGCGAACAGGTTGAGGAAGCGGTCCTCGGCGCCGAAGATGACCGACGGACGCAGCACCGTCACGTCCAGGCCCGACTCCTTCAGCACCGCCTCGCCGGCGGCCTTGCTGCGCAGGTAGCGCGACGGCGCGTCGGGCGCGACGCCGAGCGCGCTGACGTGCACCACGCGGCGCACGCCGTGGCGCGCGCAGGCCGCCGCCAGCCGGCGCGGCAGCTCGACGTGCACGCGCTGGAAGTCGGCCTCGCTGCCGTGCAGGATGGCCACGAGGTTGACCACCGCGCGCACGCCGGACATCACGCGGTTGAGCGCCGCGTCGTCGTGCACGTTCGCCTGCACCAGCTCGACGCCGGGCAGCCACTGGATGGCGCGGCCGTGCGCGAGCCGGCGCGTCGGCACGCGCGCATCGGCGACGCCGTCGCGGTCGGCCAGCACGTCGAGCAGGCTGCGGCCGACGAAGCCGGTGCCGCCGAGGACGAGGACGGGACCTTGGTTCATGCGGTCGGGTTTGCGCAAGGCTCAGGGCAGTTCGTTGTCGGGCGGCGGCGCCGCGGCGTCGCGCGGGCCGATCAGCCGGCCCAGCCGCGCCTTCAGCGACGGCGCGGGCTGGCCCAGGATGGCGGCGTAGTACGTGGCGTTGGACAGCACCTTCTTCACGTAGTCGCGCGTCTCGCTGAACGGGATGTTCTCGGCCCATGCGGCCGGATCGAGCCGCGGGCCCTCGCGCCAGCGGCGCGGCCGGCTCGGGCCGGCGTTGTACGCCGCCGCGGCCATGGCCTGCGAGCCGTCGAAGTCGTCGAGCACGAGGCGCAGGTAGCTGGTGCCGAGTTTCAGGTTGATGTCGCGGTCGGTGATCAGGTCGGGCGTGAACGGCAGGCCGATCTTGCGTGCGGTCCAGCGCGCGGTGGCCGGCATGATCTGCATCAGCCCCGACGCTCCGACGTGCGAGCGCGCGTCCATGATGAAGCGCGACTCCTGGCGGATCAGGCCGTACACGTAGGCCGGGTCGAGGCCGGCCTCGCGCGCTTTCGCGGTGAGCTCGGCGCGGAAGGGCAGCGGGAAGCGCTGCGCCACGTCGACCTCGCGGCGCGTGCGGTCGCTGGTGTTGATGCAGCGGTCCCACACCTCGCGCTCGCAGGCGAGCTGCGCGGCCGCCAGCAGCTCGCGGTCGCCCATGCCGCGCAGCGAGAAGTTCCACTCGCGCACGCCCTCGTTGCACAGGCCGAGCGCGATGAGCAGCAGCGCCCGGTCGAGCCCGGGGTGCTTGACGGCCGCCACGCGCTCGGCCGGCGTGAGCGGCGCGGGCGGCTCGGGCAGCACGATGGGCTCGCCCAGGTCTTCGGCGGCGAGCTTGCCGTAGAAGTGCATCTGGCCCGACAGCGACACGAGCAGCGCGTGCCCCGCGGCGCGCTGCGGTGCGCCGTCGACGCCGTCGGCGGCGCTGCGCATCAGCGCGCGCGCCTTCCAGTACACCCACGCCGGGTCGCGCTGCTCGGCTTCGCTCATGGCGTCGATCGACGCTAGCACCTGCGCCCAGTCACCGGCCTTCTCGCCGGCAAGCACCAGCGTCTCGGCCCCGCACCGCGGAGGGAGAAAGAGAGGCCATTGGTCCTTGCACGCGGAGCAAGGGCGCGATCACCGGCCGGACGGATTGCTGCCGCTCCCGTTCGCCGGCGACGAGTTGCC
>CAZFET010000209.1:0-6400 GCA_964517545.1 uncultured Burkholderiaceae bacterium | reverse complement strand
CAGCGGCTCGCCGCGCTGCGCCTGCTGCTTGCGCCGCGACCAGCGCGCGAGGAAGCCGTCGTCGCTCACGGCTTGGGCCCCCGCTCCGACGGCCGGAGGAACGACTGCGGCCGCTTGCGTTCCTTCGGCTCGGGCCGGTAGTGCTCGTCGGTGTAGCGCTGCAGCCACTCGCGCGTGGCGGCATCGAGCGGCACGTTGTCGACGCGCTCCTGCGCGTCGAGCCAGCGGCCGGCCTCGTTGTACGACACGCTCACGATCTCGGGCCAGGCGCGCGACGGATCGTCGTCGTCGACGCGCCACATCACGAACCACACCGGCGCGCCGCTGGTGAGGTTGAGGTGGTAGCCCTCGCCTTCGTCGCGGAACAGCTCGACCGTGAAGCCCGGGTGCAGCACGCGCGCCAGCTTGCCGTCGTCGCGCAGCACGCGCGGCCCGGCGCCGAAGGCCTCTTCGTGCGGCACGACCTCGGCCACGCGGTGGCGCCAGTCCTCCCCGCGGTTGGGCCGGGCCTCGCGCTCCATCACCACGGCCACGCGCACCGAGGGCCGTTGCATCGCCGGCGTCCTAGGTGTTCTTGGAGATCGAGATCGACGGGAACTTCGAGCTGAAGTCCTTGGCCTTCTGCGCGATCTTCACCGCCACCTGGCGCGCGACGGTCTTGTACAGGCCGGCGATCTCGCTGTCGGGGTCGCTCACCACGGTCGGGCGGCCGGAGTCGGCCTGCTCGCGGATGGTGAGGGCCAGCGGCAGCGCGCCCAGGTAGTCGATCCCGTACTCGGCGGCCATGCGCTTGCCGCCCTCGGCGCCGAAGATGTGCTCGACGTGGCCGCAGGCGGAGCACACGTGCACGGCCATGTTCTCGACGATGCCGAGGATGGGCACGCCCACCTTCTCGAACATCTTGAGGCCCTTCTTCGCGTCGAGCAGCGCGATGTCCTGCGGCGTGGTGACGATCACCGCGCCGGTCAGCGGCACGCGCTGGCTCAAGGTGAGCTGGATGTCGCCGGTGCCCGGCGGCATGTCGACGATCAGGTAGTCGAGGTCGCTCCAGTTCGTCTGGCGCAGCAGCTGCTCCAGCGCCTGCGTGGCCATCGGGCCGCGCCAGATCATCGGGTTGTCGGCGTCGACCAGGAAGCCGATCGACATGACCTGCACGCCGTAGTTCTCGAGCGGCTCCATCGTCTGGCCGTCGGCGCTCTCGGGCCGCGCGTCGATGCCCATCATCATCGGCTGGCTCGGGCCGTAGATGTCGGCGTCGAGGATGCCCACCGCCGCGCCCTCGGCGGCCAGCGCCAGCGCGAGGTTCACCGCCGTCGTGCTCTTGCCGACGCCGCCCTTGCCCGAGGCCACCGCGACGATGTTCTTCACCTTGGGCAGCAGCTGCACGCCGCGCTGCACCGCGTGCGGAATGATCTTCACCGCGAGATTGGCGCTCACGTTCTCGACCCCCGGCACGCCGCGCGCGGCGGCGATGAGCGCGCGGCGCAGCGCCGGCATCTGGCTCTTCGCCGGATAGCCCAGCTCGACGTCGAACGAGACGTCGCCGCCGTCGATCTTGAGGTGGCGCACCTGCTTCGCGGACACGAAGTCCTTGCCGGTGTTCGGATCGACGACGGCCTTCAGCGCCTCGAGCAAGGCGGCTTCGGTGACGATGGACATGGAGTTCTCGCGCGTGGGTTTCTCGGCGGCGCAGGGAGTCTAGCGGAGCGGCCGGCTCCCTCCGCTGCGCAGGGACGCGCCCGCCTAGAATCGTGGCCCCGCTTTCGCGGCCCTCACGACATGACCCGCCAGCTCTTCGTCACCACCGCGCTGCCCTACGCCAACGGCCACTTCCACATCGGCCACATCATGGAATACATCCAGGCCGACATCTGGGTGCGCTTCCAGCGGATGCAGGGGCACACGGTGCACTTCGTGTGCGCCGACGACGCGCACGGCGCGCCGATCATGATCGCGGCCGAGAAGGCGGGCAAGACGCCGCAGGCCTTCGTCGCCGAGATCGCCGCGGGCCGCAGGCCCTACCTCGACGGCTTTCACATCGGCTTCGACCACTGGGGCTCGACCGACTCGCCCGAGAACCACGAACTGGCATAGGACATCTACCGCGCGCTGCGCAAGGCCGGGCTCGTCTACACGAGCAACGTCGAGCAGTTCTTCGACCCGGTCAAGGCGATGTTCCTGCCCGACCGCTACATCAAGGGCGAGTGCCCGCGCTGCGGCGCGAAGGACCAGTACGGCGACTCCTGCGAGGTGTGCGGCGCGGTCTACACGCCCACCGAGCTGAAGAACCCGTACTCCACCCTCACCGGCGCGACGCCGGTGCTGCGCAGCAGCGAGCATCACTTCTTCCAGCTGAGCGCGCAGCGCTGCGTCGACTTCCTGCGCGAGTGGACGCAGGCACCCGGCAAGCTGCAGAGCGAGGTGGCCAACAAGGTCAAGGAGTGGTTCGGCGGCGACGACGGCGGCACGGGCGGCGGCCTGGCCGACTGGGACATCAGCCGCGACGCGCCGTACTTCGGCATCGAGATCCCCGACGCGCCGGGCAAGTACTTCTACGTGTGGCTCGACGCGCCGGTCGGCTACCTCGCGTCGCTGAAGGCCTGGTTCGACTCCGGCGGCGCGAAAGCCAAGCACGGCGAGGCGCGCACGTTCGAGCAGTTCATGGCCGACCCGCAGGTCGAGCAGTACCACTTCATCGGCAAGGACATCGTCTACTTCCACACGCTGTTCTGGCCGGCGATGCTGCACTTCAGCGGCCGCAAGGTGCCGGACAACGTGTTCGTGCACGGCTTCATCACGGTCAGCGGCGAGAAGATGAGCAAGAGCCGCGGCACCGGCATCTCGCCGCTGAAGTACCTCGAGCTCGGCATGAACGCCGAGTGGCTGCGCTACTACATCGCGGCCAAGCTGAACTCGCGCGTGGAAGACGTCGACTTCAACCCCGACGACTTCGTGCAGCGCGTCAACAGCGACCTGGTCGGCAAGTTCGTCAACATCGCCAGCCGCGCGGCGGGGTTCGTCCACAAGCGCTTCGACGGGCGACTGGCCGGCGAGCTCGGCGCCGAGGGCGACGCGCTGGTCTCGGTGCTGGCCGACGCGCGCGACGGCATCGCGGCGCTGTACGAGCAGCGCGAGTTCGGCAAGGCGCTGCGCGAGATCATGCTGCTGGCCGACCGCGTGAACGCCTTCGTCGACCAGCACAAGCCGTGGGAGCTGGCGCGCGAACCGGCGCAGGCCTCGCACCTGCACGACGTGTGCTCCACCTGCATCGAGGCGTTCCGCCTGCTCACCGTGTACCTCAAGCCGGTGCTGCCCGCGCTCGCGGCCGAGGTCGAGCGCTTCTTGCGCGTGCCGCCGCTCGCGTTCGCCGACGCCGGCACGCGGCTGGGCGCGCACACCATCGGCGAGTACCGCCACCTGATGCAGCGCGTCGACCCGAAGCTGCTCGACGCGCTGTTCGAGCCGCCCGCCGACGCGCTGCCCGCGGCGGACGCGGCCGCGCCCGCACCCGGCGGCGAGGCGATCGCCGCCACCGTCACGATCGACGACTTCGCCAAGGTCGACCTGCGCATCGCGCGCATCGTCGCGGCCGAGGCGGTCGAGGGCTCGACCAAGCTGCTGCGGCTGACGCTCGACGTCGGCGAGGGCCGCACGCGCAACGTCTTCAGCGGCATCGCGTCGGCGGTCGAGCCCGAGCAGCTGGTCGGGCGGCTGACGGTGATGGTGGCCAATCTCGCGCCGCGCAAGATGAAGTTCGGCGTGAGCGAGGGCATGGTGCTGGCCGCCAGCCACGCCGACGAGAAGTCGAACCCCGGGCTGTTCCTGCTCGAGCCGTGGCCCGGCGCCGAGCCGGGCTTGCGCGTGCGGTAGACGCGCACGCGCCGCGCTCGTGACCACCGAACTGGTAGAACGGGCCGAGGCACTGGCCGCGCTCGACGCCTGTGTGCGCCACGCGGCAGAACACTGCGGGTGCATCGCACTCGTCGCTGGCGAGGCCGGCATCGGCAAGACCAGCCTGCTCCACGCCTTCACGCGTGCGCATCCGCAGGTGAGTCTGTGGTGGGGCGCCTGCGACGCGCTGCAGACGCCGCACCCACTGGCGCCGCTGCACGACATCGCTCGCAGCGCAGCGCCGCGCCTGCGTGCGCGCCTGGACGGGCCGCGGCCTGCGCTGTTCGACACCGTGCTCGACGAGCTGCGGCCTTGCGCGACGCCAACGATCGTGATCGTCGAAGACGCTCACTGGGCCGACGACGCCACGCTCGACCTGCTCAAGTTTCTCGGCCGCCGCATCGAGCGTACGCGCGCGCTGCTGGTGGTGAGCTTCCGCGACGACGAGGTCACTGCGACGCACCCGCTGCGGCGCGTGCTCGGCGACCTGCCGGGCGCGGCGACGACGCGCATCTCGCTGGCACGCCTGTCACCGCAAGGCGTGGCCGCGCTGGCCGAGCGCGCTGCCCGCCCGGCACAGGGCTTGCACGCCTTGACGCAGGGCAATCCGTTCTTCGTCACCGAGCTGCTGCGGCACGAGGTCGACAGCGTGCCGCCGACGGTGCAGGCACTGGTGCTGGCGCGCCTTGCACGCCTGCCGCCCGCGGCCCAGGCGATCGTGCGCCTCGTCTCGGTCGTGCCGGCACAGATCGAGCGCGCGCTGGTCGAGGCGGTGCTCGCGCCGGCACCGGCCGACCTCGACGCCTGCCTGGACTCGGGCTTGCTGGTCGCAGACGCTCACTCGCTCGCATTCCGACACGAACTGGCGCGCCAGGCGATCGAGGCCTCGATCGCCGCGCCGCACGCGCAGCGCCTGCATGCGCAGCTGCTGGCCCGGCTGTCGTCGGCACCGGACGGCGAGCGCGTGCCGCTGGCGCGGCTGGTGCACCACGCCGCACGTGCCGGCGACAGCGCTGCGGTGTTGCGCTTCGCCCCCGAGGCGGCGCGCCAGGCCGCGGCGCAAGGCGCACATCGCGAAGCGGCGGCGCATTGGGCGACGGCGCTGGCGCACGCGAACGGACTCGACATCCAACGCCGTGCCGAGCTGCACGACGACCACGCCTACGAGTGCTACCTGATCGGCGCCATCGAGCAGGCCATCACGGCGCGCGAAGCGGCGCTGTCGCTGTGGCGCCGCCTCGGCCAGCCGCTGAAGGAAGGCGATACGCTGCGCTGGCTGTCGCGGCTGCACTGGTTCCTCGGCCACAAGGCGCAGGCCGACGCGCATGCCAACGACGCGGTGCGCGTGCTCGAGGCGCTGCCGCCCGGCCCGGAGCTGGCGATGGCCTGGAGCAACAAGTCCCAGCTGCACATGCTCGCCAACGAGCCGGCGCCGGCAACGAAATGGGGGCGTCAGGCGATCGCGCTGGCCGAGCGGCTGGGCAACGACGAGATCCTGGCGCATGCGCTCAACAACGTCGGCACCGCGCGCCTGATGGCCGGCGAGCCCGACGGCGCGCCGATGCTCGAGCGCAGCCTCGCCCTGTCGCTGCAGCACGGCTTCGAGGAGCATGCCGCGCGTGCCTACTGCAACCTTTCCAGCCAGGCCGTGAGGGTGCGCGATCACGCCGCCGCGGCGCGCACGTTCGAGGCAGGCATCCCGTATTGCATCGACCGCGACCTCGACTCCTGGTCGCTCTATCTGTTGGCCTGGCGCGCTCAGCTGCGGCTCGAACAGGGGCGCTGGGATGAAGCGGCGTCCGACGCCCAGGCAGTGCTCGGCCGCAGCGGCGTGCCCGCGATCTCGCTGATTCCGGCGCAGGCCGCGCTTGGCCGGCTGCGTGCCCGGCGCGGCGACCCCGGCGTCGCCGAACTGCTCGACGAAGCACTCGCCAACGCGCTGCCTACCGGCGAGCTGCAGCGCGTGGCGCCGGTGGCCGCGGCGCGCGCCGAGGCGGCCTGGCTTGCCGGTGACGCGGCCCGCTGCGCCGTCGAGGCGCGGCGCGGCTTCGACCTCGCGCTGCAGCACGACCAACCGTGGGCCCTGGGCGAGACCGCGTGCTGGCTGTGGCGCTGCGGCGTGCTGCGTGGCGCCGAGCTCGACGCGCTGATCGGCCGCTGCGCCGAGCCGTGGGCGCTGCAGATGCGCCGGCGCTGGCGCGACGCGGCTGCCGCGTGGGCCGCTCTCGACTGCCCGTTCGAGCAGGCGCTGGCGCTGGCCGACGGCGACACCGATGCGCAGCGCGAGGCGCTCGCGATCTGCGAACGCCTCGGCGCACTCGCCGCGGCCGATGCGTTGCGTCGGCGCCTGCGAGACGCCGGCGTGCGCCTGCCGCGTGGACCCAGGGCCTCGACGCGCGAACACCCCTTCGGCCTGACGACCCCCGAGCTGCAGGTGCTCCAGCTGCTATGCGCCGGCCTGCGCCACGCCGAGATCGCGCAGCGCCTGCACCGCTCGGTGCGCACCGTC
>CAZFET010000208.1:0-6426 GCA_964517545.1 uncultured Burkholderiaceae bacterium | reverse complement strand
GGCTGACTTCGCGCGAGCGAAGTCAAGGCGCGCAGCGCCGTGCCGCAGCCACAAGGCCGTCCTGCGGGACCTGGCCGGGCTGTAAGCCCGGGCAGCGAGCGCGCAGCGCTCGGGCCACCTTGCGGCGCAGGCTGACTTCGCGCGAGCGAAGTCAAGGCGCGCAGCGCCGTGCCGCAGCCACAAGGCCGTCCTGCGGGACCTGGCCGGGCTGTAAGCCCGGGCAGCGAGCGCGCAGCGCTCGGGCCACCTTGCGGCGCAGGCTGACTTCGCGCGAGCGAAGTCAAGGCGCGCAGCGCCGTGCCGCAGCCACAAGGCCGTCCTGCGGGACCTGGCCGGGCTGTAAGCCCGGGCAGCGAGCGCGCAGCGCTCGGGCCACCTTGCGGCGCAGGCTGACTTCGCGCGAGCGAAGTCAAGGCGCGCAGCGCCGTGCCGCAGCCACAAGCCGTCCTGCGGGACCTGGCCGGGCACCCTCACACGCCTCGCACCGGCTCGACGAAACGCGGATCGTCGTGCAGGGCCCAGTACGCGTCCTGCAGACGCCGCGTCACCGGGCCGAAGTCGCCCGGCGCGCGACCGCCCACCGGCACACCCTCGATCGAGCCGATCGGGATCACGCCGCCGCCGGTGCTGCTGAGGAACACCTCGTCGGCGCGGCGCAGTTCCTCGACCGGCAGCGCGCGCAGCTCGACGCGCAGCCCCGCGCGCTGCGCGAGCTCGATCACGGTACGGCGCGAGATGCCTTCGAGCACCCCCGCGGCCGGCGTGACGATCGTCGCCGGCGCGCCGCCGTGCACCGCGAAGACGTTGAAGCCCGGGCCTTCGGTCACGTGGCCGGCCCCGTCGGTGAGTACCACGGTCTCGCCGCCGCGCTCGTAGGCCTCGAACAGGCCCATCACGAAGTCGAGCCAGTGGTAGTTCTTGATCCGCGGGTCCACGCTGGCCGGCGGAATGCGCTGCGGCGTACCGACCACGAGGTCGATGCCGCGGCGCTGCCTGTCGGGATCGGCGATCCAGACGAACGGGATCGCGAAGGCCATGAACACGTTGCGGCAGGTGCGCGGGTCGCGCGAGCCCGGTGCCGGCCGTCCGCGCGTGCACAGCACTTCGACGTACGCATCGCGCAGGCCGGCGCGCCGCACGCACTCGTGCATGACCTCGCGCATGCGCTCGCGGTGCACGCCGGGGTCGAGCCGCAGCGCGCGGCAACTCGCCTCGAAGCGGTCGAGGTGATCGTCGAGGCGGAAGAACCGGCCCCGCCAGACGTGCGCCACGTCGTAGGTGGCGTCCGAGTGCAGGAAGCCCCAGTCGAAGATCGAGATCCTGGCGTGTTCGGGCGCGACGAACTCGCCGTCGACGAATGCGCAGCCTTGCATGGTCGTCCTCCTGTGGCCTGCGGGGCGCGACCGGCGCCCCCTGCCGATGCCATCGAGCTTTCCATGATGCGCGACCGCAGCACCGTCACTTTCGGAATGCTCGATGCGCGAAGACGGCCACCCGGCGCATCGGCGCGGCTCGCGGCATCATCGCAGCCCGATGGCTCTTGCGCTTCGCCGCCACCCGACGCTCGACCAGCTGCGCCGCCACGCAGTGGCGCGCACGCTGTTCGCGCCGACCACCTTGCCGCGCGCGATCGAGCGGCTCGGCTTCGTGCAGGCCGACCCGATCCGCGCGCCGGCGCGCGCGCAGGACCTCACCCTGCGCCACCGCGTGCGCGACTACCGCGCCGGCGACCTCGAGCGCCGCTACCCGCGGCTGGCGCTCGAGGAGGACTTCTTCGTCAACTACGGCTTCCTGCCGCGCGAGACGCACGCGCTGATGCACCCGCGCACGCCGCGCGGCGCGTGGACGCGCGCGCAGCAGGCGAAGGCCGACGCGGTGCTGGCGTTCGTGCGCGAGCGCGGGGTCGTGCACCCGCGCGAGGTCGACGCGCACTTCGCGCACGGCAAGGTGCGCAACTGGTTCGGCGGCTCGAGCAACGCGAGCACGCAGCTGCTCGACGCGATGCACTACCGCGGGCTGCTGCGCATCGCGCGGCGCGAGTCGGGCATCCGGCTGTATGCGGCGCGCGAGGCGCACCCGCCGGCGGCCGACCCGCGCGCGGCGATGGACACGCTGGTCGACGTGATCGTGCGCAAGTACGCGCCGCTGCCGCGGCGCAGCCTGGTCGAGCTGCTGCGCTTCCTGCGCGCCGGCGTGCCGCAGTGGGAGCACGACCGCGAGGCCGCGCTCGAACGCGCCCGCGCGCGGCTGCCGGGCGCGACGGTCGACGGTGTCGAGTGGTGGTGGCCCGTCGACGAGGACCCGGCCTCGAAGCGCCATGCGCCCGACGACGCGCTGCGCCTGCTCGCCCCGTTCGACCCCGTCGTGTGGGACCGCCGCCGCTTCGAGCTGCTGTGGGGCTGGGCCTACCGCTTCGAGGCCTACACGCCGGCGCCGCAGCGCAAGCTCGGCTACTACGCGCTGCCGATGCTGTGGCGCGAGCACGTCATCGGCTGGGCCAACGTCGCGCAGCGCGGCGAATCGCTCGACGTGCAGGCGGGCTTCGTCGGCGCCAGGCCGTGCGACGCATCGTTCCGCCGCGCGTTCGAGGCCGAGGTCGAGCGGCTGCGCGAGTTCCTGCGCGGGCGTCGAGCCCCTCAGGCGCCGGCCGCCGCCAGCGCCCGCTGACGCATCGCCAGCACCGCCCCGAGCGCCAGCACGCCGGCCGACCACGCGAAGCCGCGCACCAGTCCGCCTTCGCCGTCGGCCACCCAGGCGATGAGGCTCGGGCCCACGACCTGCCCGCAGGCGAACACGATCGTGAACGCCGCGATGCCCGCGGGCCACGCCGCGGCCGGCAGGTTGTGGCGCACCAGCGCGGTGGTGGAGGCCACCACCGACAGGAACACGCTGCCGAACAGCAGCCCCGACGCGAACACCGCGGCCGGATGCGCGCTCAGCGCCGGCAGCGCGGTGGCGACCGCGAGCAGCGCGTTGAGCAACGCGAGCGCCTGTCCGCCGTGCCAGCGCTGCAGCACGCCGGCCCACAGCCACGACGACGCCACCACGCCGCAGCCGAGCAGCACGTAGAACGCGATCACGAGCCCGTCGCGCAGGCCCTGCTCGCGCAGCAGGGTGATCACGAACGTCATGTAGCCGATGTAGCCGAGGCCGAACATCAGGTAGCCGGCGAGGCCGAAGCCGAAGGGCCGCCAGTCGAAGCGGCCGCGCGCGCCGGCCGCCGCGGGCGGCGCGCCGCGGCCGCGCGTGCCCAGCGCCGTGATCGCGGTCGCCGCCAGCGCCAGCACGGCCAGCGCCACCCAGGCCCAGCGCCAGGCGTGGGCGACCTGCAGCACGACCAGCGGGGGCACCGCCAGCGCCGAGGCCACGATGCCGAAGCCGGTGCCGCCGTAGTACAGGCCGAGCACGCGCCCCGGATGCGCGCTGGCGCTGCCGAGCCGCGCGGCGAGCACGCCGCCGCACACGAACGACGCCGCGCTCGCCATGCCGGTGCCGAAGCGCAGCACGAGCAGCGCCGCATCGTTCGCGGTGGCGGCGTGCAGGGCCAGCAGCGCGGCGGCGCCGAAGCCGCCGGCGAGCATCAGGGCGCGCGCGTCGAGCCGCGCCATCGCGCGCGGCACCAGCAGCGCGCCGGCGAGGTAGCCCGCCGCGTTGGCGGTGTTCATCGCGCCGGCGAGGAAGTAGCTCCAGCCGAGGTCGGCGCGCATCGGCGGCAGCAGCATCGCGTAGGCGAAGCGCGCGAGGCCGAGCGAGACGGCCGACGCGAGCGCGAGCGCGAACGCGGCGGCCCACGGCGAGCGCGCCGGGCCCGTCGCACCGTCGTGCATGGCGGGCCCTTTCACGCCCGACGCTCGCCGGCGCGCGCCGCGACGATGGCGTGCGCCACTTCGGCGAAGCCCTCGCCGCGCTCGCCTTCGGTGATGTACGCCGGCCACGTCTGGAGCTGCGCCGCGAAGTGCCGCAGGTTGGCCACGCCCACGCTCAGCGGGAAGTGGCCGAACATGCGCTGGTCGTTCGTCGAGTCGCCCACGTACACCCAGCGCGCCCGCTCGGCGTCGAGGTCGCGGCCGAGGCGGCGCCGCACGATCCAGCGCGCGCCGGAGAGCTTGTCGTGCTCGCCGAACCAGCCGTTGACGTGGATCGAGCTCACGGTCGCGTTCATGCCTTCGTCGCGCATCAGCTCGACCACGCGCGCGATCGCGCGGTCGTCGAGCCGCTCGAACTCGGCGTGGTCGATCGCGATGTCGGTCACGCGGCCGGCGCTGTCGCGCGCCAGGCGCGCGCCGGGCACCTCGCGCAGCACGCGCCCGGCCGCGGCGGCGAGGCGGTGCGCGTTGCGCTCGCGCGTGGCCGCGTCCTGCGCGTACTCGCGCTGCAGCGTCGCGCCGTCGCGCCACAGCGCCACCGCGCCGTTCTCGGCGACGATGGCGGCGACGGGCCAGCTCAGCGCGAACGGCTCGCTCCAGCCCATGGGCCGGCCGGTGACCGCGAACACCGGCACGCGGGCTTCGTGCAGAGCCCGCAGCGCGGCGAGCGCCGGCGGATCGATCGCGCCGTCGCGCGTGAGGGTGTCGTCGATGTCGGTGAGCACGCCGGCCACGTCGCGCAGGTGCGCGGGGCTCAGCTGGGCGAACGGTACTGCGGCGCTGGGCATGGTTTCGAGTTTGTCACGGGCACGGCCGATGCTGCAGCGCACTTGACGTCGGTCAACAGAGCCACGCCGGACCGGAACCATGATGAATCGGTCAACAGGAGGTCACGCGAGGAGGACCCGCACATGGCACGCGACGACACCACGGCGGCCGCGCCGCTGCCGGCAGCGCACCGCAAGCCCCGGGCGCGACGCGCCGACGCGCCGCGCCCGGTCGAAGCCGGCGACATCGCGCCGTCGTTCGACCGCCGCAGCCTGGAGCGCGAGCGTGTCGAGCGCGCCAGCTCCGAGGCGAGCACCGTGCAGACGATGGTGCTGCGCGACGTGCTCGCCCGCCGCGCGCAGGGCGAGGCCGGCCGCCCGCTCGTCGAGCAGCTGCAGGCGCTCGTGGCCGGCGCGTCGCCCGACGAGGTGCGCGAACTGCGCCGCGCGCTGCTGGAGCGCGCGCCCGCGGCCGCCGACGAGGACGCCGACCCCGACACCGAGCTCGCGCCCGGCTGGCGCGAGGGGCGCTATCCGTACCGCCACCTGCTGTCGCGCAAGAGCTACGAGAAGCAGAAGTACCGCCTGCAGGGCGAGCTGCTGAAGCTGCAGGCGTGGGTCAAGGAGACGGGCCAGCGCGTGGTGATCCTGTTCGAGGGGCGCGATGCCGCCGGCAAAGGCGGCACGATCAAGCGCTTCATGGAGCACCTGAACCCGCGCGGCGCGCGCGTGGTGGCGCTGGAGAAGCCGTCGGAGAGCGAGCGCGGGCAGTGGTACTTCCAGCGCTACATCCAGCACCTGCCGACGCGCGGCGAGATCGTGCTGTTCGATCGCAGCTGGTACAACCGCGCCGGCGTCGAACGCGTGATGGGCTTTTGCTCCGACGTCGAGTACGACGAGTTCATGCGCCAGGCGCCGGAGTTCGAGCGCCACCTCGTGCGCTCGGGCGTGCACCTGTTCAAGTTCTGGTTCTCGGTCAGCCGCGCCGAGCAGCGACGGCGCTTCAAGGAACGGCAGGCGCACCCGCTCAAGCAGTGGAAGCTGTCGCCGATCGACATGGCCTCGCTCGACAAGTGGGACGAGTACACGCGCGCCAAGGAAGCGATGTTCCTGCACTGCGACACCTCCGACGCGCCGTGGACCGTGATCAAGTCCGACTGCAAGAAGCGCGCGCGGCTGAACGCGATGCGCTACCTGCTGCACCGCCTGCCGTACGTGCGCAAGGGCGTCGACTCCATCGGCGCGGCCGACCCGCTGATCGTCGGCCGGCCGTCCCTGGTGCCCAGTCGCGGCGACGACCAGCTCGCGGCCGCCGGCAACGGCTGAGCGGCGCTCGCGCCCCCCGGGGCCGGGTGACCGCTCGGCCGCCCGGGCCACGGCACGCGCGCCACGGCGCCGCTAGAATCCGCTGCAGTTCCGAGGAGCGTTGCAAGGCCCGCCCCAGGGCCCCAGGCTCGGAATCCTTCCAGGCAACGGCGCTCACCCGCGGGATCGGTCCGGGTGAGTTCGCACCAGGGCGGTCGGCGCGGGTTTCCAGACATCGGAGATCTCACGCATGAACGCTGTTCTCAAGCCCTCGCAGGACCACGTCGTGGCCGACCTGTCGCTCGCCGACTGTGGCCGCAAGGAAATCCGCATCGCCGAGACCGAGATGCCCGGCCTGATGGCGATCCGCGACGAGTACGCCGCGCGGCAGCCGCTGAAGGGCGCGCGCATCACCGGCAGCCTGCACATGACCATCCAGACCGCGGTGCTGATCGAGACGCTGACCGCGCTGGGCGCCGAAGTGCGCT
>CAZFET010000207.1:0-6453 GCA_964517545.1 uncultured Burkholderiaceae bacterium | reverse complement strand
CCGGCGCACCGCGGACAGCTCGCGCGCAGCGGCAACGCGCGGCCGGCGAACGCGCGGCGCCAGCGCAGCAGCGCCACGTTGCGCGCGCCCGGCGTGCGCGGTGCCTGCGCCGGGCGGCCCGCACTGGCGGCATCGACCAGCAGGTCCTCGCGCTGCCACGCGCCGGCGTGCAGCGCCCGCTCCCACAGCGCGAGCAGCGCGCCATCGTCGAGCGGCGCGAGCAGCGCGCCATCGTCGAGCGGCGCGAGCAGCGCGCCGTCGTCGAGCGGCGCGGCGTGCGGCGCGTCGTGCGATGCCGTGTCGCGCATCGTGCGGGTCTCGCGTCAGGCCGGCTCGGTGAAGCTCGGCTCGGCGGGCTCGGCCACCTCGACGTCGCGCTCCCAGCCCTCGTTCTCGAGCTTGAGCGTCTGGATGGCGACCGCGTTGGCGTTCGCGTCGAGGTCGGGCAAGGCCTGGTACTCCGAGACCCAGCAGCGGTAGATCCTGTAGGCCAGCACGACCTGCCCGGCCTCGTTGCAGACCTCGAGGATCACGTCCTTGCGGAAGTCGCGCAGGCTCACCTCGGCGCCCAGCCCCGAGCCGTGGTTCCACACCTTGTTGGCCCACTTCTCGAACTCGGTGTCGTGCGTGACGCCGCGCTCGAGCGTGACGGCCTCGTACTTCGTGCGCCCGGGCGACTTGCGGCCGGTCGACGGATCGCCGCCCTCGCGGTGCTCGACCACCTCGGTGCTGCGCTTGAGCGCCGAGCACTTGCTGATGCCGGCGACGTAGCGGCCGTCCCACTTCAGCCTGAATTTGAAGTTCTTGTACGGGTCGAAGCGCTGGGGGTTGACGGAGAACTGGGCCATGGTGCGGGCTCCCGGGATGTCAGGTCGCGATCTCGCTGGCGATCTGCTGCAGCTTGATCACCACGAACTCGGCCGGCTTCAGCGGCGCGAAGCCGACCACGATGTTCACGATGCCGAGGTTGATGTCGTTCTGCGTCGTGGTCTCGCGGTCGCACTTGACGAAGTACGCCTCGCGCGGCGTGCGGCCCTGGAATGCGCCCTGGCGGAACAGGTTCTGCATGAACGCGCCCACGTTCAGCCGGATCTGCGCCCACAGCGGCTCGTCGTTGGGCTCGAACACCACCCACTGCGTGCCGCGGTACAGGCTCTCCTCGAGGAACAGCGCCATGCGGCGCACGGCGAGGTACTTCCACTCCGAGGCCAGCGCGTCGGCGCCGCGCAGGGTGCGCGCGCCCCACACGACGCGCCCGAGGTTCGGGAACTCGCGCAGGCAGTTGATGCCCAGCGGGTTGAGCTGCCCGTTGTCGGCGTCGTTCATCTTCAGCGAGAGCTCCGACACGCCGTTCAGCCCGGCCTCCAGGCCGGCGGGCGACTTCCACACGCCGCGCGCGGCGTCGGTGCGCGCCATCACGCCGGCCACCGCGCCGCACGGCGCGAACGACTCGAGGCGGTTCTCGCGCAGCGGGTTGGGCGCGCGCACGCGCGGGAAGTAGAACGCGATGTTCTCGTCGCGCGTGAGCGAGTTGGCGAAGGTGATCGCGCCGGCGACGGTGTTCGTGGCGGCCGGCGGATCGACCAGCAGCATCGCGCGGCGACGCCGGCAGAACGCGAGCGCGCCGCCGAGCTCGGCGGCCTCGACGTCGTCGCCCGGCGCGAACGGCGGGATGCACAGCAGGTTGAACAGGTCGGCGCGGTCGAGCGCGTACAGGCCGCGCCGCGTCGCCTCGAGTCCTGCCGCGGTGATCTGCGCCGCGGCGACCGGGTTGCCGTTGTGCCCGTTCTGCAGCGCCGTGGCCGCGCTGGCGCCCGGGCGCGTGGCCGACGCCGCGGTGGCCCGCGCGAGCGCGCTGTTGTCCAGCACGCGCCCGACGAAGCGCGGGTGCGCCGAGTCCATCGACACGCCGAAGTGGTTCTCGGTGGTGTCGGTGGCCGGGTCGCGCAAGGCGAGGTTGAACAGCGGCGCGGCGAGCGAGCCGCCGACGCCGTCGCCGTGGTCGATCGCCGCGGTCAGCGCGTTGCCCCACTCGCCGGGGTTGGCGGCGGTGACGGTGAGGTCGCCGAACGCGCGCGACGCCGCGGCGGCCGGGCCGTTGGTCACGCGCACGATCAGCGCGTCGGCGCCGCCGTTGGCGAAGTAGTGCTGCACCGCGAACGACATCGGGCAGTCGTTGGAGAGGCCGCCGAACAGGCGCTGGTAGTCGGCGAAGCTCGCGATGCGCACGGGGCTCTGCACGTCGCTGTCGACCGGGCCGCGCAGCGCGCGCCCGACGAACGCGGTGATCGAGGTCGCGACGCCGGTGATGGTGCGCACGCCGCTGGGCACCTCCTCGATGTACACGCCGGGGTAGTTCAGGACTGCGGGCATCGTGTGGTCCTCCTTCGCTGCGGCGCGAGCCGCGGGGCGGCCGCGTCACCGGCCCTTCGAATACAGCACCGTGCCGTCGGGCAGGGCGACCTGCCGCACCGCACCCGCCGCCACCAGTTCGGCCAGCACGCGCTGCACCGAGTCGGCCGACGCGTGCACGCCGCGCGCCTCGACCCACCAGCGCGCCACGCCCGCGGCAGAGTCGGCCGCATGCGGGTACTCCGCGAGGTGCTGCTCGATCGCCCGGCGCACGGCCGCCGGTTCGGACGGGTCCACGTGGGTTCCACTTCGAGGTCGGACGGCCGGACGGCCGTCGGGTCACGGTGCGATCGGTACTGCAATCGGGGTGCCAGCCGCGCGGTCGCGGGAGCACGCGCGCGAGGCGGGGCGGTGCCGACCCGCGATGACGATGGCGCCGTGCCGAGTGGCGACGGCCTGCGCGCGAGGGTGGGTCGCCGCCGACCCGACCGGGTGGGCGCCGACCCGACGAGACGCGGTGCCGGGGGCGCGGGGACGCGACGGGCGGCGACGCGATGGGGACGCGCCGGGCGCCGCGCTCAGGCGCCGCGCGGCTCGGCGTGATCGCCGTGCGCGAGGCCGTGCTTCTTCAGCAGCTTGCCGAACGCGCGCCGCTCCTTGCCGGCCAGGCGCGCCGCGCGCGTGACGCAGCCGTCGCCGAGCGCCAGCGCGCGGCACAGGTAGTCGTGCTCGAAGCGGCGCACCGCCTCGGCCTTGGCGTGGGCGAAGGTCTCGAGGTCGGCGGCGTCGCCGGCCGACGGTGCGGGCGACGCGCCCTCCGGCACGATCGTGTCGCCCGGCGCCATCAGGAAGGCGCGATGGATCCAGTTCTCCAGCTCGCGCACGTTGCCCGGCCAGCGATGCCGGCGCAGCCAGTCGAGCACGTCGGGGTGCAGCGCCTTGCGCGGCGTGCGGTACTGCGCCGCGAAGCGCGCGACGAAGTGATCGGCCAGTCGCACGATGTCGTCGGCGCGCTCGCGCAGCGGCGGCACGACGACGTGCAGGATCTTCAGCCGGTACAGCAGGTCGGCGCGGAATCCGCCGACCGCGGCCAGCGCGTCGAGCGGCCGGTTGGCTGCGGCGATCACGCGCACGTCGCCGCGCTGCTCGCGCGGCGTGCCGACCGGGCGGTAGCGCTGGTCCTGCAGGAAGCGCAGCAAGGTGACCTGCGCCTTCGCGCTGAGCGCGTCGACCTCGTCGAGGAACAGCGTGCCGCCGCGTGCCTCGGCCACCAGGCCGGTGCGCTTCTCGCGGGCGTCGGTGAAGGCGCCGCGCTCGTGGCCGAACAGCTCGGACTCGACCAGCGCGTCGGGCAGCGCGCCGCAGTTCAGCGGCACGAAAGGCCCGTCGCGGCGTGCGCCGCCGTAGTGGACGGCGCGCGCGGCGAGCTCCTTGCCGGTGCCGGTCTCGCCTTCGATGAGGGTGGGGGCTTCGCTGCGGGCGATGCGCGTCAGCTGGTCCAGCAGTGCCGCGTGGGCCGGTGACGCGCCGACGATGTGATCCATGGGGTCGTCCTCGCGGGTCACGGACCGGGGCCGCTGCCTCGCCCCGCAACGAAACCCGGCGCGCCGATCCGCAACCAAGTGTAGGCAGCCGATCCGCTGGGCGAACTCCCTAGGACGGCAGCGCAATTGCTACAGATTGCAAGTGGCAGGCGCGGCCCGCCGCTGCATCATGCGCACCATGAGCAAGGCCTTCACGAAGGAATCCGACGCCGCCGACGAGGACGACGATCTCGCGCTGCCCGCGTTGCCGGCCGGCACCAAGAACTACCTCACGCCGCAGGGCTATCGCCGGCTGCGCGACGAGCTGAAGCAGCTGCTCGACGTCGAGCGGCCGAAGGTGGTCGACATCGTGTCGTGGGCGGCGAGCAACGGCGACCGCTCCGAGAACGGCGACTACCTGTACGGCAAGAAGCGACTGCGCGAGATCGACCGGCGCATCCGCTTCCTGACCCGCCGGCTCGACATCGCCGAGGTGGCCGACCCGTCGCTGCACCACGGCAGCGACCAGATCTTCTTCGGCGCCACCGTGACCTACGAGAACCGTCGCGGCGAGCGCCGCACGATCACGATCAAGGGCATCGACGAGGCCGACAGCCTCAAGGGCGAGGTGTCGTGGGTGGCGCCGATCGCGCGCGCGCTGCTGAAGGCGCGCGAGGGCGACGAGGTCACGCTCGCCACGCCGGGCGGCGTGGAGCGGCTGGAGGTGGTGCAGGTGCGCTACCCGGCGCCGGGCGAGGCGGCCTGAGCCGCGCGGCGCGGGCGATCAGGGCTTGACGCGCGCCACCCGCAGCACCGCGGACGAGCGCTTCAGGGTGCGCAGCACGTCGGCCAGATGCAGGCGGTCGCGCACCGCGATCACGAGCTTGAGCTCGGCAGTCTCGGCCGGGCGCTCGTCGCCCATGTCGAGATGCGTGATGTCGGCTTCGGCGCCGCTGACCGCCTGCGCCACCTGCGCGAGCACGCCCTTGCCGTTGCGCACGAGCACCGTGACCGCGGTCTCGAACGGGCGCGTCGGCTCCTCGGCCCAGTCGACGGCCATCCAGCGCTCGCTGTCGCGCTCGAACTGGCGGCGGCCGACGCCGCATTCGGCGGTGTGCACGGTGAGGCCCTCGCCGCGGCCGAGGTAGCCGACCACCGCGTCACCCGGAATCGGCCGGCAGCAGGTGGCCATCTGCACCGAGGCGCCCTCGCTGCCGTCGATCACCACGTGGCCGTGCGACGGCGTGTTGTCGTCCTGCGCGGCGTAGCGGCCGAGCGTGAGCGTCACGGCGTCGGGCCGGCGGCCCTGCTCGGCCATCAGCTTGGCCATGCGCTTGGCCACGATGGTGGCGATCTTGCGGCCGAGGCCGATGTCGATGAGCAGGTCGCCCTGCGTGCGGTTGCCGCTCCAGCGCAGCACCTGCTGCCACAGCGCGGTGTCGGGGCCTTCGCTCGCGTCGCCCGGCGGCAGGCTCAGGCCCTCGGCGCGCAGCGCCTGCGCCAGCAGCTTGTGGCCGAGCTCGCGCGACTCCTCCTGCTCCATGTTCTTCAGGAAGTGCCGGATCTTCGAGCGCGCGCGGCCGGTGCGCACGCTGTTGAGCCAGGCCGGATTCGGCCGCGCGTTCGGCGCGGTGAGGATCTCGACCACGTCGCCCGAGCGCAGCTCGGTGCGCAGCGCGACCGGCTCGCCGTTGACCTTGGCCGCCACCGTGTGGTCGCCGATGTCGGAGTGGATCGCGTACGCGAAGTCCACCGGCGTGGCGCCGCGCGGCAGCGCGAGGATCTTGCTCTTGGGCGTGAACACGTAGACCGCGTCGGGGAACAGGTCGATCTTCACGTGCTCGAGGAACTCGGCCGAGTCGCGCGTCTCGCTCTGGATGTCGATCAGGCTCTGCAGCCACATCGCGCCCAGGTGCTGCGCGTCGGCGGGCGGCCCCTTGAGCTTGTACATCCAGTGCGCCGCGATGCCCGTCTCGGCCACCGCGTGCATGGGCTCGGTGCGGATCTGGAACTCGACCGCCGTGCCCAGCGGGCTGACCAGGGTGGTGTGCAGCGACTGGTAGCCGTTGGCCTTGGGGATGGCGATGTAGTCCTTGAAGCGGCCCGGCACCGGCTTGTAGAGCTGGTGCAGCACGCCCAGCGCGAGATAGCACTCCGGCGTGCCGCCCGTGACGACGATGCGAAAGCCGAAGATGTCGCTCACCTGCGCGAAGCTCAGGTGCTTGTCGCGCATCTTGCGGTAGATGGAGTAGATGGTCTTCTCGCGGCCGAAGATCTCGACCTTGAGCTTGGCCGCGCCGAAGGCCTTGACCACGTCCTGCCGGATGCGCTCGACCGCGTCGCGGCGGTGGCCGCGCGCGCGCTGCACGGCCTTGGCCAGCGCGGCGTGGCGCCAGGGTTGCAGGTGCTCGAACGAGAGCTCCTGCAGCTCGCGGTAGACCTGGTTCAGGCCCAGGCGGTGCGCGATCGGCGCGTAGATGTCGATGGTCTCGCGCGCGATGCGGCTGCGCCGGGCGGGATCGACCGCCTGCAGGGTGCGCATGTTGTGCAGCCGGTCGGCCAGCTTGATGAGGATGAC
>CAZFET010000206.1:0-6614 GCA_964517545.1 uncultured Burkholderiaceae bacterium | reverse complement strand
TATACCCCAGGGCCTCGCCGCGACCCCCGTGAGGATTCAGCCCGCGGCACGCCGCTGGAACAGCTGGCCGGGCAGGCGCGAGACGCGGCCTTCGAGCTCGAGCTCGAGCAGCCGGGCGCCCAGTTCGGCGGCCGACAGGCCGGTGCGGGCCACCAGCGCATCGAGCGACACCGGGTCGTGGCCGATGGCGTCGAGCAGCGCGTCGGGCGGGAGTGTCGCGGCCGCCGGGTCGTCGGCCGGCGGCGCGGGCTCGGCCCGGGCCGGCGTGCCGTCGAGCCGCAGCTCTTCCAGCACGTCTTGCCCCGTCTCGACCAGCTTGGCGCCCTGGCGGATCAGCGCGTGGCAGCCGCGCGCCAGCGGCGAGTGGATCGAGCCCGGGATCGCGAACACCTCCCGTCCGGCTTCGGCCGCCAGCCGCGCCGTGATCAGCGAACCCGACTGAAGCGCGGCCTCGACCACCAGGGTGCCGCGCGCGAGGCCCGCGATGATGCGGTTGCGCAGCGGGAAGTTCTCGGGCAGCGGCGGCGTGCCGAGCGGGTACTCGCTCACCAGCAGCCCCTCGCGGGCGATGCGGTGTGCCAGGGTCCGATGCCGCGCCGGGTAGACCCGGTCGAGGCCGGTGCCGACCACGGCGACGGTCGATCCCGGCCCTTCGAGCGCGCCTTCGTGGGCCGCGCCGTCGATGCCGAGCGCGAGCCCGGAGACGATCGTGAGGCCGGCCTTCGACAGGTGCGAGGCGAACGCGCGCGCGTTGTCGCGGCCCTGCGGCGTGGGGTTGCGGCTGCCGACGATCGCGACCGACGGCGCCGCCAGCAGCTCGACGCGACCCAGGGTGTACAGCAGCAGCGGCGGATCGGCCGTCTGCAGCAGCGCCGGCGGGTAGTGCGCGTCACCGAGGGTCACGACACCGCGCGGCGCGCCGGACTCGGCCGCGACGAGCCACTGCAAGGTCGCGGCCAGCAGCGCGTCGAACGACTCGGGCGGCGTGGCCAGGCCGTCGGCTGCGCCGCGGCCGACGACTTCGCGCCGCGCGGCGCTCGACGCATCGACCGCAGCCTGCGGCGAACCGAAGGCCGCCAGCAGGCGCCGCGCCGACTCGCGGCCGACGCCGGGAGATTCGAGCAGCCGCAGCCAGGCGGCGAGCTCGTCGCGATCGATCACGCGGGGAGGACTGGAGAGCCGCGGGCGCGCGACGCCGGTGCCGGGATCAGGGCTGCGTGAAGCGGTCGCCGGTCTTGACCGGCTCCTGCACCGACAGGATCAGCGCATACGACACGCGATCGAACACGCGGAACACGAACAGCAGGCCGTGCCGCTCGTCCGGCAGCTTGATCTGCGGGCGAGCCGGGTCGGTCGGGTCGGCCTGACGCACGCCGTCGCGCCACAGCGCGAGCACGTGGCCGCGCTCCAGCCCGTCTTGCGCGCCCTTGTTGATGGCGACGATCTGGTTCTGGCCGGCGTTCAGGCCCTCGCCGTAGATCGACACCACCTGCCCGGAGATGGGCTTGCCCGGCGCGTGCGGCGCGTAGGTGCTGAGGTCGCGCGTCGGCACCGGCGCGAGGCGATCGCCGATGCCGATCTCCTGCCGATTGCTGGTCACGGTGAAGGTGGCCGGCACGATCTCGGCCTTGCCGTCGGCGCCGGTCTGCGTGCCGCCCGGTCGCGTGTAGTCGGCCGTGCCGAGATAGGCGGCCTCGTAGCCGAGGATCTCGCGCGTGGTCGGATCGACCAGCGGCTTGGCCTCGCGGAACACGCGGTACTCGCGCAGGTTGCCGAGCTCGCCGCGCACGTAGGCGAGATCGCCCTTGGCGACGACGACGCGGCCTTCCTGCGTGGCCACGATGCGCGGCGCGGAAGCCAGCTCGTCCTTGTTGAAGACCACGGCCTCGTTGAGGAACGGCGCGATCAGGTGCATCGGCACCGACGCGATCGGCTGGTCGTACGGCTCGGCGCGCACGCGCGGCGAGAGCTTGATCGTGTCGCCGCCCACCGGTTGCGCCATGCGCAGCCGCGCGCGGCCGCCGGTCTTGTCGAGGAACAGCATCTGACCCGGGTAGATCAGGTGCGGATTGCGGATCTGGTCGAGGTTCATGCCCCACAGCTCGGGCCAGCGCCACGGGCTGCGCAGGAAGAGCTTGGAGATGTCCCACAAGGTGTCGCCGCGCTTGACCGTGTACTGGTCGGGCGCGTTCGGTGCCAGCTCCGACAGCGGCACGCCGGCTTGCGCCACCTGTTGCGCGGTGCCGCGCTGCTGCGGCGTGACCGGGTAGTTGACGGCGCTGGCCGCGGCGCTGGCGAGCAACGCGGCGGCGGCGACGGAGAGCGAGACGGCGCCGGGGATCCGGGTCGAGCGACGAAGGAATCGGGTCATCGAGTGGGTCTCCCGGACGACTGCACGCAGGGGCTGGCGGGCCGTTCTTGACGTTGTAAGGTTACTTCCCCGAACCGGTCGCACGCGCGGCAAGTTCGGTGAAAATTCCTCATCAGGTTCCTGAGATTCTGCCCACAAAGCATTGCTGCGGCAAACGAAACGCCGCCGCTGCAGCGCGAACGTGAGGCCTGTCACGCCGCTTCGCGTTGCGTGATGTCCACAACGGGCGACCGCTTCCGATGGCACTGCTGAACATCCTCCGCTATCCCGACCCGCGCCTGCACACGGTGGCCAAGCCGGTGCGCGAGGTCGATGCGCGCATCCGCCAACTGGTCGACGACATGCTCGAGACCATGTACGCCGCCGACGGGGTGGGGCTCGCGGCCACGCAGGTCGACGTGCACGAGCGCGTGATCGTGATCGACGTCTCGGAAGCCCGCGACGATCCGCGCGTGCTCATCAACCCCGAGCTCGTGGCCGTGAGCGACGAGATGACGTTCGGCGACGAAGGCTGCCTGTCGGTGCCGCAGATCTACGACAAGGTGCCGCGCCACGCGCGCGTGACCGTCCGGGCGCTGGGACGCGACGGGCTGCCGTACGGCTTCGAGGCCGAAGGCCTGCTCGCGGTGTGCGTGCAGCACGCGAGGGATCATCTGCCGGGCAACGTGTGCGTCGAGTACCTGAGCCCGCTCAAGCGCGAGCGCATCCGCACCAAGATGCTGAAGAAGGCGCGCGAGGCCGAGCGCCAGACCTGAGGCATGAAGGTCGCCTTCGCGGGCACGCCCGACTTTGCGCGCAGCGCGCTCGAGCGCCTGCACGCGGCACGGTTCGACCTCCCGCTCGTGCTGACGCAGCCCGATCGTCCGTCCGGCCGCGGCATGAAGCTCGCGCCGTCGCCGGTCAAGGCGTTCGCGCGCGCGCACGGCCTGCCGGTCGCGCAGCCGCGCAGCCTGAAGCTCGACGGCCGCTGGCCCGACGACGCCCGCGCCGCGCGCGAGTCCCTCGAGCGCGCCGCCCCCGACGTGATGGTCGTCGCGGCCTACGGGCTCATCCTGCCGCGCTGGGTGCTCGAGCTGCCGCGTCTGGGCTGCCTGAACATCCACGCATCGCTGCTGCCGCGCTGGCGCGGCGCGGCGCCGGTGCAGCGCGCGATCGAAGCCGGAGACGCGCGCACCGGCGTCACCATCATGCAGATGGACGAGGGGCTCGACACCGGCGACATGCTGCTCGCCGAGGCGGTCCCGATCGCGCCCGACGACACCGCCGCGAGCTTGACCGAGCGCCTCGCCGCGCTCGGCGCGCGGCTGGTGGTCGAGGCGCTGGAACTCGCGGCCTGCGGCGGCCTCGCGCGCACGCCGCAGCCCGCCGACGGCACGACCTACGCCCGCAAGATCGAGAAGGCCGAGGCGCCGATCGACTGGTCGCGGCCGGCCGTCGAGATCGAACGCCGGCTGCGCGCGTTCGACCCGTTCCCCGGCGCGAGCTTCGAGTGGGCGGGCGCCGTCATTAAGGCCTGGCGCGGCGAGACGCGCGAAGGCTCGGCGGCGCCCGGCACGGTGCTCGCGGCCGATGCTTCGCGCGGCGAGTTCGTGCTGGCCTGCGGCGACGGCGCCATCGCCCTCACGCAGCTGCAGCGCCCGGGCGGGCGGCGCATCGACGCTCGCCGGTTCCTGCAGGGCGACGCGCCGCCGCCGGGCGCACGGCTGTCGCGCTGAATGCGCCGCCCGCCGGTTGAACTCGGGGCCGCGCGCCGCATCTACAGCCGCACAGACTTCTCCCTCGCACGGAAGGACCGCCAGATGTTCAACCTGATGAAGACCGCCATCCTGATGGCCGCCATCACGGGCCTGTTCATGGCCGTGGGCGCGCTGCTGGGCGGCGAGACCGGCATGATGATCGCGCTGGTGGTCGCGCTGGGGATGAACTTCTTCAGCTACTGGTTCAGCGACAAGATGGTCCTGCGCATGTACAACGCGCAGGAGGTCGACGAGACCACCGCGCCGCAGTTCTATCGCATGGTCGCCGAGCTGGCGCAGCGCGCGCAGCTGCCGATGCCGCGCGTGTACCTGATCCAGGAAGACGCGCCGAACGCCTTCGCGACCGGACGCAACCCGCAGAACGCCGCCGTCGCCGCCACCACCGGCATCCTGCGCGTGCTCAACGAGCGCGAACTGCGCGGCGTGATGGCGCACTAGCTGGCGCACGTGAAGCACCGCGACATTCTCATCAGCACGATCAGCGCCACCATGGCCGGCGCGATCTCGATGCTCGCCAATTTCGCGATGTTCTTCGGCGGCCGCAGCGACGACGGCCGTCCGGCCAACCCGGTGGTCGGCATCCTCGTGATGATCCTCGCGCCCATCGCCGCCAGCCTGATCCAGATGGCGATCAGCCGCGCGCGCGAATTCGAGGCCGACCGCGGCGGCGCCGAGATCTCCGGCGACCCGGCGGCGCTGGCCAGCGCGCTGCAGAAGATCCATCGCTACGCGCAGGGCATTCCGCTCGAGGCGGCCGAGCGCCACCCCGAGACGGCGCAGATGATGATCATGAACCCGCTGTCCGGCGGCGGCCTGCGCGGCCTGTTCAGCACGCACCCGAGCACCGACGAACGCGTCGAGCGGCTGATGGCGATGGCGCGCGGCGTGTAGCGCGGCAGCGCGCAGTGGCCGCCGCGCTCGGCTCGCACGCGGTGGCGGCAGCGACGCGCTCACGGTCATGAGCGTGCCGGCCGGCGTCCGCGCTCAAGTCGGGCGCGCGCCGGCCGAAAACGGGTCGTACCGACCTGCCGACCGACCCTTCAGACACCGCGCCATGCTCCGCCGCTTTGCCCTCGTCGTGATGGTCGCCGCCGCGCCGCTGCTGGCCGGCTGCGAGATGCTCGGCATGGAGTCGGCCGAGAAGCTGGCCGCGCAGCGCGAAGCCGAGAGCCGCGCCGTGGGTGCGGCCTGTCGACACGCCGCCCGTGCGATCGAGGACTGCTTCGCGCTCAACAAGCGGGCCGACAAGGCCGCCATCTTCGCCGGCTGGCGCGAGATGAACGACTACATGCGCGAGAACAAGATCGAGCCGGTCGCGCCCACGCTCACCGCGCAAGGCAAGCCCGACGCGCCCGAAGCGGCCGCCAGGCCCGCCGAGGCCGACGCGAAGCCGAAGCCCAAGAAAGATTCCTGAGGCCGGACTCCTGACGGCGGGCTCCCGAAGCCGCGCCGCCCGGACGAGCGCGGCCGATCCCGAGCGCGCGCGCCGGTCGGCCGTCGCGCGAGACAATCGCGCGAATGAAGTACCGCATCGGCGCGCTGTGGCGAGACCCGGAGTTCCGCCTCGGCGCACGCGAGATGACCGGCATCTCGCTGGGCATCGCCGCCTGGGGCCTCGTCACCGGCGTGGCCATGATCAAGAGCGGCATGGGCCTGCCGCTGGCGGTGCTGATGTCCTTCGTCGTGTTCGCCGGCAGCGCGCAGCTCGCGTCGCTGCCGCTCATCGCCGCGGGCGCGCCGATCTGGGTGGTGTGGGCCACCGCGCTGTGCCTGAACCTGCGCTTCGTGATCTTCAGCGCGCAGTGGCGGCCGTACTTCGGCCACCTGCCGCTGCGCGAGCGGCTCGCGCTCGGCTTCTTCTGCGCCGACCTCAACTACGTGACCTTCATGCGCCGCTTCCCCGAGCCGAAGCCGGGTCCGGGCCAGGTGCCGTACTTCCTCGGCGGCGTGGCGGTGAACTGGTTCTCGTGGCAACTCGCGTCGATGATCGGCATCGTCGCGGCCGACGCCGTGCCCACCGAGTGGGGACTCGGCTTCGCCGGCACGGTCGCGCTGCTCGGGCTGACCTACTCGCTGCTCGGCGATCGCTCCACCTGGGTGGCCGGCGGCGTGGCCGCGTGCGCGGCGGTGGCGGCGTACGCACTGCCGCTGCGGCTCAACATCGTGGTCGCCATCGCGTCGGCCGTGGCCGTGGGCCTGGTCCTCGACGCGGTGAGCCGCGGCCGCATCCGGGCGCACAAGGACATCGTGTGAACACCGCAGCGGGCGCGAGCGTGGGGGCAGCGGCGAGCGCCGCGGGGCCGTCCCGAGGCGCGAGGGCCCCCTCGGGGGGCAGCGAGTGCGCGCAGCGCGCGAGCGTGGGGGCCACGGCGAGCGCCGCGGGGCCGTCCCGAGGCGCGAGGGCCCCCTCGGGGGGCAGCGAGTGCGCGCAGCGCGCGAGCGTGGGGGCCACGGCGAGCGCCGCGGGGCCGTCCCGAGGCGCGAGG
>CAZFET010000205.1:0-6618 GCA_964517545.1 uncultured Burkholderiaceae bacterium | reverse complement strand
GATCTGCGAGCACGCCGACCTCGCCTGGTGGTTCACCGACGGCGCACTGGCCGCCGCGCGGGCGCGCCACCCGGCGCTCGGCGCGCGCGGCATCGTCGTGCTGCCCGGCGCCAACCCGCCGCTGCACCGCGTGCCCTACGCACGCGGCGCGCACTGCGTGTTCGGGCACTTCGGCTCGCTGTCGCCCACGCGCAGCCTCGCGCCGGCGCTCGACGCGCTGGCCGCCGTGCTGCGCCGCCGGCCCGACTGGCGCGGGCTGGTGCGCGTCGAGGTCTACGGCGGGGCGCTCGACCCGCTGGCGCAGCAGCGCGTGGCCGCGCTCGGCCTGGCCGACGTGGTGCGGCCGATGGGCCGGCTCGAGGCCGACCCGGCGACCGGCCGCTCCGGGCGCGAGCGCGTGGTCGAGCGCATGCAGCAGGTCGACGTGCTGCTCGCGATGCACGGGCAGGTGCCCGAGTGCGAGCAGTACATCCCGTCCAAGCTGTACGACTACTTCTGGGCGCGC
Source organism: uncultured Burkholderiaceae bacterium (assembly GCA_964517545.1). Classification (GTDB taxonomy): domain Bacteria; phylum Pseudomonadota; class Gammaproteobacteria; order Burkholderiales; family Burkholderiaceae_C; genus CAZFET01. The sequence goes on along the minus strand of CAZFET010000205.1, from coordinate 6,113 downwards.
CGCCCGGTGCTGGCGCTGACCTGGCGCAACGCGCAGCTCGACGCGCTGGTGCGCGCGCACGGCGGCACGACGGCGCCGACCGACGACCCGGCCGCCATCGAGGCGGCGATCGAGTCGCTGGTCGAGCGCTGGCAGGCCGGCGCGCTGCCCGACGTCGACGTGCCGCCGGTCAGCGTCGAGCAGGCGGTCGCCCGCATCGTCGAGCACGCGCGCCGTGGCCGCTGACTTCCTCATCGTCTGCAAGTCGTGGCGCGGCGACCTGCGCCGCGTGGCGCGCCTGCTCGACAGCGCGGAGCGCTACAACGCCGAGCGCATCGGCATCGTGGTGTGCGTGCCGCAGGAGGACACGGCGCTGTTCCGCGACGCGCTGGGCCACGGCCGCTGCGAGTTCATCGAGGACGAGGCCGTGGTGGCCGCGCATCCCGAGGCCGCGCGTCGCGACCTGCCGGCGCGGCTGGCCGCCACGCCAGGGCGCATCGCGCAGCAGGTGGTGAAGTCCGAGGTGTGGCGCCTGCTCGGCTGCGACGCCTACCTGTGCGCCGACTCCGACACGGTGTTCCTGCGGCCGTTCGGCCGGCGCGACTTCCTCGCGCCCGCGGGGCACCCGTACACCTTGCTGCACCAGTCGCGCGAGTACCTGCAGCTGGCCACCAACCGCGGCTACCCGAAGGTGGTCGAGCACTTCCTGGCCGAGAGCGAAAGGGTGAAGTCGCAGTTCGGGCGCGACGGCCCGCACTACGACTTCGGCCCGCAGCCGCTGCTGTGGTCGGCGCGCGTCTGGCACGATCTGCACGAGCGCTGGCTGGCGCCGCGCGGCATGACGTTGTGGGACGCGATCGACCTCGCGCCCACCGAGATCCGCTGGTACGGCGAGGCGCTGCTCGCGCTGCGCAGCATCCCGATCGATCCGGTCGAGCCGCTGTTCCGCGTGTACCACCACGACTGGCAGCACGCCGCGATGCGCCGGCTCGGCGAGACCGAGGCGACAGTGGCGCAGCACTACGTCGGCGTGGTGTACCAGTCGAACTGGGAATACGAACTCGACGCCGCGGGCACGCGCACGGCAGCCTCGCGCGCGGTGCGGCGGATCAAGCGCTGGCTGCGCCAGGCGCGCGGCTAGCGCTTGCGCAAGGTGTAGATGCCGCAGCCGTAGTCCAGGCGCGGCACCGCGTCGATGCGCTGGTCCTGGTGCAGGTCGCCCGCGTCGTCGACGTAGTCGAAGCGACGCAGCTCCAGCGCGTCGCCGGCCCACTGCAGCACGTCGGTCGCGCCGAACACGCGGTGCGCGTTGAAGTGCACGCCGGGCTCGCCGATCGGGAAGCTGATGTACAGGGTGCCGCCCGGCTCGAGCATGCGCACGAGGTTGGCGAAGCCCTTGAGGTGGCCCTGCGGATCGACCGGGTCGCCGTAGCGGCCGAGCCCGAAGTGCTCGATCGCGTGCAGGCAGCTCAGCGAGTCGCAGCAGCCGACCATCGTCTCGTCCAGGCGCATCAGGTCGGCCTGCACGTAGCGGATGCGCTCGTGGCCGGTGGGCGCGAGCGGGCGGATGTCGATGATCTCGATCTCGCGGAACGCCGCGACGTGCGCCACGAAGCCGTCGACGCGGCTGCCCACGTCGATGTGGCGGCGCGGCGCGGCCCGGTGGATGAAGCCGGCGACCAGCAGGTCCTGGTGGAAGTAGTGACCGCGCGCGGTGCCGGCCTGGTCGTCGTAGTCGGCGAACACGGCGTGCTCGCGCGCGATGCGTCCGCCGGCGGCGACGAAGGCGTCGCGGTCGTCGAGATAGCGCGACAGGTGGCGCAGGGTCGACGAGCGGCGCGGATAGGCGCCCGTGAGCACGCGCATCCAGGCGGCGGCGCGGCGCGAGACGCGCGCCAGCGCCGATCGTGAAGGCGGGTTCTCGGGCATCGGGGACCTCAGACGGCGGAGCGACGAGAGTCGGCCGTGGCGACGGCCGACGATGGCGTGTCCGGTGCGGTGTCCGGTGCGGTGTCCGGTGTCGTGCCCGGTGTCGTGCGTGACGGCGCCACCGCCGGCGGCGTGCCGGCCGCCAGCACGGCCAGGCACTCGTCCAGCACGCGCTCGACCGGCAGTGCGTCGAGACAGGCGCTGCGGCTGTGATGATGGTCGTCGCAGCCTGCGCGGCCGCAGGCGATGCAGTCCTGCGCGGCCTGCAGCAGCACGATGCGGCCCGCCGTCTGCCTCGGCTGCGCGCGACGGTACGCGGCGGCCGACGCGCCCTGCGGCCACGGGCCCCAGCGCACCGGGTTGGTCGGGCCGAACATCGTGACCACCGGCGTGCCGCAAGCCGCCGCGAGGTGCGTGATCGACGTGTCGGGGCCGACGTAGAGCGCGGCGCGCGCAAGCAGCGCGGCCATCTGCCGCAGGTCGAGCCGGCCGCTGGCGTCGAGCAGCCGCGGTGGCGCGCCGAGGCGGCGTATCGGCGCGACCTGCGCCTGGTCGGTCGGCGAGCCGCTGCCGCTCAGCACCACCTGGTGGCCGGCCGCGAGCAGACCGGCGATCAGCCGCTCGAACGACGCGAGGGGCCACTGCTTGTACGACCACATCGACGGCACGTGCACGACCACGAAGCGCGTGGCCAGCGCAGACTCGAGATCCGCGGGCAGCGCGCGCGCCGGCGGCGGCGCCACCGTGACCGCGCCGGCATCGGCCTGCCACGGCTGCAGCAGCGCGAGCTTCTCCAGCACGGTCGGCGTCGTGTCATCGTCGATGGTCACCGCGTGGCGCAGCAGCCGCCGCTTCCACCACGACGTGGAGCGGCGCGCCGGCACCAGCCCGCTGCGCACGCGCGCCGCGCACCAGCCGTACAGGTGCGCGCGGTCGCTGTGCTGCGTGACCAGCGCGAGGTCGTAGCGCCGCCACAGCCGCTGCAGCAGCGCCATCGACGCCCGCCAGCCCTGCCCCGCCGGCACCTCGATGCGCTCGCGCACCGCGGCGTGCCCTTCCAGCATGCCGAGGGTGCGCTCGAAGCCCAGCACGTCGATCGCGGCGGCGGGCCAGCGGCGGCGCGCGGCGTCGATCAGCGGCGCGGTCAGCAGCACGTCGCCGATCTGGCGCGTCGCGATGACCAGGATGCTGCGGACCTCGTCCATCGGGCCCGTTCAGGCCGGCGTGCGCGCGACGAAGATGTCGTGCTCGATGTGCCAGCGCAGGCCGTGCGAGGCGGCCCACTTCACGAGATGGTCGCGCGGCGGGTAGCCGGCGAAGTCGGGCTGCCACGGCTCGAAGCAGCGCACGTCGTCCACCATCACGACCACCCGGCGCCAGCGCGGCAGGTGCATCGCGATGCAGGCCAGTTCGTCGACGATCGGCGTGTCCTTCGGGCCCTTGTAGGTGACGCCGGCCGAGTAGTGCCCGTCGAGCCAGAAGCACACGTCGCCCTCGATCGTGGGCAGCAGCGCGGGCATGACGTCTTCCGACAGGCCGTGCCGCACGTCGACGTTGGGGCGGCCGCGGAACCGCTCGACCGCCGCGGCGTGCAGGCGCGGCTCGGGCTCGATGGTCACCACGCGCGAGCCGTCGGCGGCGAGGAAGTCGGTGGTGTCGCCCTGGAAGGTGCCGGTCTCGACCCACGTCGCGCCGGGCAGGCCGTTGCGCCGCAGCACCGCGCGCTTGACGAAGGGCGGGGCCGGCATCGCGTAGCCGGCCTCGGCCCAGCGGTCGAGCTCGCGGCGGCGGCGTTGCGCAGCGCGGATACGATGGATCAGGTTGTCGGTGCTGCCGGTGGCCACTGGGGTGTCTGCCTTCTCGATGCCGTGACGACGATGCCGCGATGACGATCGTGACCTGCCTGTCCGGGGGACTGGGCAATCAATTGTTCCAGTATGCCGCCGGCCGCGCGCTCGCCGAGCGACTCGGGCGCGCGCTGGTGGCCGACCTCGGGTGGTTCGAGGCCGTGCCGCCGGACTCGACGCCGCGCGTGCCGATGCTGCAGCACCTGCGCCTCGAGCTGCCCGCGGCCGACGCCGCCGTGCTCGGCCTGCCGCGCCGCCGCGAGCCGCAGCGCTGGTGGCAGCGCCTGCGTCCGGCGCGCGTGCCGCCGGGCACGGCGCGCCTGATCGTCGAACGCGAGCCGTTCCGCTTCGACCGCCGCCTGCTGCAGGTGCCGCACGACGCGCAGGTCGTCGTGCTGCAGGGCTACTGGCAGTCGTACCGCTACCTCGAGCCGATCCGCGCGCGGCTGCTCGACGAGGTGCGCGCGCGGGCCGAGCCCGCCCCGCGCTACCGCGCGCTGGCCGACACGATCGCGGCCACCGAGTCGGTGATGCTGCACGTGCGCCGCGGCGACTACGTCGGGCCGACCACGGCCTCCACGGTGCACGGCGCACTGCCGCTGCGCTACTACGAGCGCGCGCTGCAGGCGCTCGCGCAGCGCGTGGCGCGACCGACCGTGTTCGTGTTCTCCGACGACCTCGACTGGGCGCGCCGCCACCTGTCGCTGCCGTTCGAGACCGTCTGGGTCGAGAGCGTGCCCGGCGACGACGCCGTCGTCCACGAGCTCGGGCTGATGCGGCGCTGCCGCCATCACGTGATCGCCAACAGCAGCTTGAGCTGGTGGGGCGCGTGGCTGGGCACGCACGCGCCGCGCGTGGTCGTGGCGCCGAGCGTGTGGCTGCACGCGCGCCGCATCGACCTGCGCGACCTGATGCCGCCCGGCTGGCTCATCCTCGACGCGACCTGAGCCAGGCGCCGCGCCAGCGCCCCCACAGCGCCGCGAGCAGCCGCTCCAGGCGCGTCAGCGGCGTCCACGCGCCGTTGCCGCGGTACTGGTAGCGCGCGTAGATCTCGTAGTTCGCCCGCAGCGACACCGGCCCGAGCCGCGCGTTGAGCTCGGCGAGGAACGCAGGCCCGATGCGCAAGCGCTGCCGCCACGGCATGCGTCGCGGAAGGGCCTCGCGGTCGAGGCCGAGCGAGACCACGTAGCGCTCGCGCGCGGCCGCAAAAGCCGCATCGAGCCGGTGCTGGTGCGCCGTGCTCATCTGCCGCGGATGCACACGATAGGTCACGAGCCGCTGCGGGCACGCCGCGAAACGGCAGCCCGCCTCGGCCAGCCGCACCCACAGCTCGTAGTCCTCGGCGTAGCGGAAGCGCTCGTCGTACGGGTGCGCCTTGAACACCTCGGCGCGCGCCATGACGCTCGAGTTGCACAGCGGGCTGTAGACGGTGAGCAGCGCGCGCAGGTCGACGTCGCGCAGGTGCTGCCGGCCGGGCTTGCGCCGGCCGGTGGCGGTGTGCCACACCACGTGGCCGGTGCCGCACAGGTCGGCGTCGCCGCGCTCGAGCCGCTCGAGCTGGCGCTGCAGACGCTCGGGCGCCGCGATGTCGTCGGCGTCGAGCAGCGCGATGAAGCGGCCGCGCGCGGCCGCCACGCCGGCGTTGCGCGCGGCCACCACGCCGCGGTTCGGCTCGAGCCGGATCACGCGCAGCCGCGGGTCGTCGATGGCGGCGAGCCGCTCGCGCGTGCCGTCGGTGGAGCCGTCGTCCACCACCACCAGTTCGAGGTCGGTCATCGTCTGTCCGAGCACGCTGCGCACCGACTCGTCGATCCACGCCTCGGCATCGTGGGCGGGCATCACCACCGACACGCGCGGCGCGGCGGCGGGGCCGTCGGGCACGGCGTTCACATCAGCACGATGTCGTACTGCTCCGGCGCCGCCATCGGTTCGGCCGACAGCGAGATCGGCTTGCCGATGAAGTCGGACAGGCCGGCCAGGTGCTGGCTCTCCTCGTCGAGCAGCATCTCGACGACGGCCGCGCTGGCGATGACGCGGAACTCACGGGGGTTGAACTGGCGCGCCTCGCGCAGGATCTCGCGCAGGATGTCGTAGCACACGCTGCGCGCGGTCTTGACCTGGCCGCGTCCCTGGCAGGTGGGGCACGGTTCGCACAGCATGTGCGCCAGCGACTCGCGCGTGCGCTTGCGCGTCATCTCCACCAGGCCGAGCTGCGTGAAGCCGCTGACGGTGACCTTGACGCGGTCGCGCGCGAGCTGGCGCCGGAACTCCACCAGCACGGCCGTGCGGTGCTCCTCGCGCGACATGTCGATGAAGTCGACGATGATGATGCCGCCGAGATTGCGCAGGCGGAGCTGG
>CAZFET010000204.1:1236-6624 GCA_964517545.1 uncultured Burkholderiaceae bacterium | reverse complement strand
GCCGCGCGCGCCGGACAGGTCGATGCCCTCCAGCAGCGGGCAGGCCACGGCCTGCTCGGCCGCCTAGGTCGCGCGGTCGGGACCGGACGCGACCGCCGTGCCCATCATCGCCTTGCCGGGCTCGCTCATCACCGTCTTGACGTCCTCGAAGTCGACGTTGACCAGCGCGTCCATGTGGATGATGTCGCTGATGCCGCCGACCGCGTTCTTCAGCACGTCGTTGGCGTGGCAGAACGCCTGCTCCTGCGTGACGTCCTCGCCCAGCACCTCGAGCAGCTTCTCGTTGAGCACCACGATCAGGCTGTCGACGTTGGCCTCCAGCTCGGCGGAGCCGGCCTCGGCCTGCTTGGCGCGGCGCGGGCCCTCGAAGTCGAACGGCTTGGTCACCACGCCGACCGTCAGGATGCCCATCTCCTTGGCCACGCGCGCGACCACCGGCGCGGCGCCGGTGCCGGTGCCGCCGCCCATGCCGGCGGTGATGAACACCATGTGCGCGCCGTCGAGCGCCTGCTGGATGCGGCCCACCGCCTCGTCGGCCGCCGCCTTGCCCACCTCGGGATTGCCGCCGGCGCCCAGCCCGTTGGTGCCGAGCTGGATCAGGTGGTGCGCGTTCGATCGGTTGAGCGCCTGCGCGTCGGTGTTGGCGACGATGAACTCCACGCCCTGCACGCCCTCGCGCATCATGTGCTCGACGGCGTTGCCGCCGCCGCCGCCCACGCCGATCACCTTGATGCGCGTGCCCTGGTTGAACTCCTCGATCATCTCGATCGCCATGCCGTTTCTCCTTCGTCTTTCAAGCAGTTGCCGATAACCCCAACATCCAAAGAGCGGGCGCTTCTCGTGCGAGCGCCTTGGGTCGGTCCCTCCGTTCAGAAGGTCCCGAGGAACCAGTCCTTCGCGCGGCCGAGCAGGGTCTTGACCGACCCCGCCTGCGCCGCCGCCTTGTGCCCGCGCTCGCGCGACAGGCGCGCTTCCTCGAGCAGCCCCATCACCGTGGCCGAGCGCGGGTTGGCCACCATGTCGGCGAGCGCGCCGGCGTAGGTGGGCAGCCCCTTGCGCACGGGCTTGAGGAAGATGTCCTCGCCCAGTTCGACCATGCCGGGCATCACCGCCGCGCCGCCGGTGAGCACGATGCCGCTGGACAGCAGCTCCTCGTAGCCGGAGTCGCGGATCACCTGGTGCACCAGCGAGAAGATCTCCTCGACGCGCGGCTCGATCACGCCGGCCAGCGCCTGGCGGCTGAGCATGCGCGGCGCGCGATCGCCGAGGCCCGGCACCTCGACCTGCTCGGCCGGGTCGGCCAGCAGCTGCTTGGCCACGCCGTGCTCGACCTTGATCTCCTCGGCGTCCTTGGTCGGCGTGCGCAGCGCCATCGCGATGTCGCTGGTGATCAGGTCGCCGGCGATCGGGATCACCGCCGTGTGGCGGATCGAGCCGCCGGTGAAGATCGCCACGTCGGTGGTGCCCGCGCCGATGTCGACCAGCGCCACGCCGAGGTCGCGTTCGTCGGCGGTCAGCACCGCAGCGCTCGACGCGCTCGGGTTGAGCACGAGCTGCTCGACCTCGAGCCCGCAGCGGCGCACGCACTTGACGATGTTCTCGGCCGCGCTCTGCGCGCCGGTCACGATGTGCACCTTCACCTCGAGGCGGCCGCCGCTCATGCCGATCGGCTCCTTCACCTCGTGGCCGTCGATCACGAACTCCTGCGGCTCGACCAGCAGCAGCCGCTGGTCGTTCGGGATGTTGATCGCCTTGGCCGTCTCGACCACGCGCGCCACGTCGACCGGCGTGACTTCCTTGTCGCGCACGATCACCATGCCGGTGGAGTTCTGGCCGCGGATGTGGCTGCCGGTGATGCCGGTGTAGACGCGCGTGATCTTGCAGTCGGCCATCATCTCGGCCTCCGTCAGCGCCTGCTGGATCGACTGCACCGTCGCGTCGATGTTGACCACCACGCCGCGCTTGAGCCCGTGCGACGAGGCCACGCCGAGCCCCGCGATGCGCAGCTCGCCGGAGGCCTGCACCTCGGCCACCACCGCCATCACCTTGGCGGTGCCGATGTCGAGTCCGACGACGAGATCCTTGTAGTCCTTGGCCATCTGGCGTGTCCTTGCGGTCGTTATCGTTTCGGCGGCTGCGGCTTCGGCGGCGCGTCGGTGGTCTCCACGCCCTTGAGCCGCACCGCGTAGCCGTCGCGGTGGCGCAGGTCGGCCGACAGCAGCGGCCGGCGGTACTGCGCCGTCACCTGCGCGAGCGTGCGCACGAAGCGCTCGGTGCGCGCCAGCACCTCGTCGTCGCTGCCGCGCCCGAGCTCGATCTCGGCGCCGCTGTCGAGCGCGAGCTTCCACGAACCCCGGCCCGACAAGCTGAGCGACTCGATGCGCACCTCGTGCGGAGCGAACAGCGGGGCCAGGCGCGCGTGCATCGCCAGCACCTGCGCCGAGCTGCCGTCCGGGCCGCCGAAGGTGGGCAGGTCGTCGTCCTCCACGTCGCCGAGGTTGGCGTCGAACACCTCGCCCTGCGCGTTGACGAGCCGGTCGTTGCCGTCGGCCGCGCTCCAGTAGGCGACCGCGCGGTGCTCCTCCAGCCGCACCGCGAGCCGGTTCGGCCACACGCGCCGCACCACCGCCTGCCGCACCCACGGCACCGACTCGAACGCGCGCTTGGCCGCCGCGAGGTCGATGGTGAAGAAGTTGCCCTGCAGCTTGGGCATGGCGTTGGCGCGGATCGTGGTCACGCTGTTGCGCGTGACCTCGCCTTCGATGCGCACCGACTGGATCGCGAACCACGGCAGCCGCGCCAGCGCCGCCAGGCCCGCCGCGAGCACGCCCAGCGCCGCGATGCCGAACAGCACGGCAGCAGCGGCGTTCATGAGCCGCACGTCGGGCGGCATCACGAGCGGGGCGCGGGCGGTGGCGGCGGCCATGGTGCGCGGGCTCAGGCCGTCGCCGGCGCGCTGTCGAGCGTGGCCGCCTCGAGCAGCATCACGCACAGGCGTTCGTAGGAGATGCCCGCGGCCTTCGCCGACATGGGCACCAGCGAGTGCCCGGTCATGCCGGGCGAGGTGTTCATCTCCAGCAGGAAGGGCTCGCGGTCGCGCGCGCGCACCATCAGGTCGGCGCGGCCCCAGCCGCGGCAGCCGAGCGTGCGGTACGCGGCCAGCACGATCTGCTGGATGCGCGCCTCCTCGGCCGCGGGCAGGCCGCTCGGGCACAGGTACTGCGTGTCGTCGCTGAAGTACTTGTTCTGGTAGTCGTAGTTGCCGGCCGGCGCGACGATGCGGATCACCGGCAGCGCGCGCGCCGTGGCGCCTTCTCCGATCACCGGGCAGGTGACCTCGTCGCCCTCGACGAACTCCTCGCACAGCACGTCGGGGTCGTACTGCGCCGAGAGCTTCACCGCGTCGTGCATCTGCGAGTAGCCGAGCACCTTGGTCACGCCGATCGACGAGCCTTCGCGCGGCAGCTTGACGATCAGCGGCAGGCCGAGCTCGTCGGGCACGGTGCGCACGCGCCCGGCGTCCTGCTCGCCCGGCGCGAGCCGCACCCAGCGCGGCGTCGGCAGACCCTCGGCGCGCCACACGCGCTTGGTCATCACCTTGTCCATCGCGATCGCGCTGGCCAGCACGCCCGAGCCGGTGTACGGGATGCCGAGCAGCTCGAGCGCGCCTTGCACCGTGCCGTCTTCGCCGTGGCGTCCGTGCAAGGCGATGAACACGCGCGCGAAGCCCTCGCGGCGCAGCTCGGCGAGCTCGCGATCGGCCGGGTCGAACGCATGCGCGTCGACCCCCTGCGACTGCAGCGCCTTCAGCACGCCGCCGCCGGACAGCAGCGAGATCTCGCGCTCGGCCGAGGTGCCGCCCATCAGCACGGCCACCTTGCCCAGCGCCTTCGGGTCCGCGTGCGCCGCGCTCATGGCCGGCCTCCCGCGCCTTGCGTCTTCATGCGTTGCACCACCTTCGCGGGCACGCTGCCGATCGCGCCCGCGCCCATCACGATCACCACGTCGCCGCCGCGCGCGAAGTCGGCGATCGCGTCGGGCAGCGCCGCGACCTCGTCGACGAACAGCGGTTCGGCCTTGCCCGCCACGCGCAGCGCGCGCGCGAGCGAGCGGCCGTCGGCGGCGACGATCGGCGCCTCGCCGGCGGCATACACCTCGGTCAGCAGCACCGCGTCGGCCTCGCCCATCACCTTGACGAAGTCCTCGAAGCAGTCGCGCGTGCGCGTGTAGCGGTGCGGCTGGAACGCGAGCACCAGCCGGCGCCCCGGGAACGCGCCGCGCGCCGCCGCGATCACGGCCGCCATCTCCACGGGGTGATGGCCGTAGTCGTCGATGAGCGTGAACGCGCCGCTGCCGTCGGCCGCGGGCAGGTCGCCCCAGCGCTGGAAGCGGCGGCCGACGCCGGCGAACTTGGCGAGCGCGGCGACGATGGGCGCATCGGGCAGCTCGAGTTCGGTGGCCACCGCGATGGCCGCCAGCGCGTTGCGCACGTTGTGCTCGCCCGGCAGGTTGAGCGTGATGTCCAGCGGCGGCATGGCCACGCCGTTGCGGCGCTCGGCGCGAAAGCGCATCTGACCGCCGGGCAGCGCCTGCACGTCGACCGCGCGCACCTGCACGTCGGCGCCGAAACCGTAGGTGACCACCGGCCGCGAGACCAGCGGCACGATCGAGCGCACGCCGCTGTCGTCGCCGCAGACGATGGCCGCGCCGTAGAACGGCATGCGGTGCAGGAAGTCGACGAACGCCTGCTTGAGCCGGCCCATGTCGTGGCCGTAGGTGTCCATGTGGTCGGCGTCGATGTTGGTGACGACCGACAGGATCGGCGACAGGTTGAGGAACGACGCGTCGGACTCGTCGGCCTCGACCACGATGAACTCGCCCGCGCCGAGCCGCGAGTGCGCGCCGACGCTCTCGAGCTTGCCGCCGATCACGAAGGTCGGGTCGACGCCCGCCTCGGCCAGCACGCTGGTCACCAGCGACGTGGTGGTGGTCTTGCCGTGCGTGCCGGCGATCGCGATGCCCTGCTTCAGGCGCATCAGCTCGGCCAGCATCACCGCGCGCGGCACCACCGGCACGCGCCGCGCGCGCGCGGCGATCACCTCGGGGTTGTCGCCCTTCACTGCGGTGGACGTCACCACCGCCTCGGCCCCCGCGACATGCGCCGCGTCGTGCCCGATGGCCACGCGGATGCCCAGCCTGGCCAGGCGCTCCGTCGTCGCGCTGGCCTGCTGGTCTGAGCCCGACACCACGTAGCCGAGGTTGTGCAGGATCTCGGCGATGCCGCTCATGCCGGCGCCGCCCACGCCGACGAAGTGGATGTGCTTGACCGCATGTTTCATGGCGCGGCCTCCTTGTGTTGTCTGGTGGCGAAGAGTCGTTCCAGCTCGT
>CAZFET010000204.1:235-1226 GCA_964517545.1 uncultured Burkholderiaceae bacterium | reverse complement strand
GCTTCGGCGGCGTCGCGGCACTCGCGACGAAGTGGAGGTGCCTGACCGCGTGCTTCATGCGCCGGCCTTTCGCATCACCAGTTTCTCGATCTCGTCGGCCACGCGCGCGGCCGCACGCGGCCGCGCCAGCGCGCGCGCCTTCTCGGCCATCGCGAGCAGCGCCGGGCGGTCGAGCGCGCGCAACTGCTCGGCCAGCCGCTGCGCGCTCAGCTCGGCCTGCGGCAGGTGCACGGCCGCGCCGTGCTGCGTCATGAACACCGCGTTGTCGCGCTGGTGCGAGGTGGTGCTGACGACCAGCGGCACCAGCACGGCGGCCACGCCGGCCGCGCACAGCTCGCTCACCGTCACCGCGCCGGCGCGGCAGATCACCACGTCGCACAGCGCCAGCCGCGCGGCCATGTCGTCGATGAAGGGCACGATCTCGGCGTCGCGCTCGGGGTCGAGGCCGGCCGCGCGGTACAGCTCCTTCACCGCGTCGCGGTTGAGCGCGCCGGTCTGATGCGTCACGCGCGGGCGCTCGTCGGGCGCCAGCAGCGCCAGCGCCTTCGGCACGGTCTCGTTGAGCACGCGCGCGCCGAGGCTGCCGCCGACCACCAGCACCTGCAGCGGACCTTCGCGGCCGGCGAAGCGCTCGGCCGGCGCGGGCAGCGCCTCGATCTCGGCGCGCACCGGGTTGCCGGTGACCACCGCGCCCTTCGTCGTGGCGGCCGCGGCGCCGTCGAAGCCGAAGGCCACGCGGTCGGCCACCGGCAGCAGCGCGCGGTTGGACAGCAGCATCGACGCGTCGGCGTTCACCAGCATCAGCGGGCGGCCGAGCCAGGAGGCCATCAGCCCGCCGGGGAAGCACACGTAGCCGCCCATGCCGAGCACGGCGTCGGCGCCGCGCGCGCGCAGGATGCGCAGGCAGTCCCAGAAGGCCTTGAGCAGGCGCAGCCCGCCGGTCAGGGTGTGCACGAAGCCCTTGCCGCGCAGGCCCGAGAAGCCGATCGCA
>CAZFET010000204.1:0-194 GCA_964517545.1 uncultured Burkholderiaceae bacterium | reverse complement strand
GCGCGAGCGCATCTCGCGCGCGACCGCGAGGCCCGGGATGATGTGGCCACCGGTGCCGGCCGCCATGACGACGAGATGCGGCATCACGCGCGCCCTCTGCGCACGAGCTGCCGGTTCTGGCTGCGGCACGCGCACCCGCTGCGCTTCACGTCGCTGCGCGACGTGAGCCTGCGCCGGTACCCACCGCCGGCGCT
>CAZFET010000203.1:4722-6638 GCA_964517545.1 uncultured Burkholderiaceae bacterium | reverse complement strand
TGGCGCGCACGCTCGAGGTCAACGGCAGCGTCAAGGCCGTGTCGAGCGCGGTGCTGAAAGCCAGGGTCGCCGCCGAAGTGCGCGCCATCGCCGTGCGCGAGGGCGATGCGGTGAGGGCCGGCCAGGTGCTGGTGCAGCTCGACACCACCGAGTTCGACTGGCGGCTGCGCCAGGCCGAGCAGACCGCCGAGGCCGCGCGCGCGCAGCTCGACATCGCCCGGCGCGCGCTCGACAACAACCGCGCGCTGGTGGCGCAGGGCTTCATCTCGCCCACGGCGCTCGACAACTCGATCGCCAACGAGGCGGCCGCGCAGGCCAACCTGCGCGCCGCGCAGGCGGCCGTCGAGATCGCACGCAAGGCGCGCAACGACGCGACCCTGGTCGCGCCGATCGCGGGACTGGTGTCGCAACGCCTCGTGCAACCCGGCGAGCGCGTCGGCGTCGACGCGAAGCTGCTGGAGATCGTCGACCTGTCGAAGGTCGAGCTCGAGGCCGCCGTGGCGCCCGAGGACGTGGCGCAGCTGAAGCCGGGCGCGCGCGCGTCGCTCGCGATCGACGGCGTGGCCGACGCGATCGGCGCGACGGTGGAGCGCATCAGCCCGGCCGCACAACCCGGCGCGCGGGCGGTGATGGTGTACCTCGCGGTCGACCGGCCTCCGGCGCTGCGCCAGGGACTGTTCGCGCGCGCGCGCATCGAGCTCGAGCGGCGCACCGTGCGCGCGGTGCCCGCGTCGGCGCTGCGCCTCGACCAGGCGCGGCCCTACGTGCTGCTCGTCGACGGCCCGCGCGTCGTGCTGCGCAGCGTCGCCCCCGGCCTGCGCGGCATGGCCGGCGGGGTCGAGATGGTCGAGGTCGGCGACGCGCTGCCCGAAGGGGCGCGCGTGCTGGCCGGCAGCGTGGGCCTCGTGCGCGACGGCACGCCGGTTCGCGTGACGCCGTCGGCGCCGCCGTCGCGCGCTGCGGCCGCCGCGTCGGGCCCGGCGCCGGCCACCGCGAGCGCGGCGCGCTGACCCCGGCCCTGCACGAAGGTCCCGGCCATGTGGTTCACCCGCGTCTCGATCGGCAACCCGGTGATGGCCGTGATGGTGATGCTGGCCTTCGTGGTGCTCGGTCTGTTCTCGGTGCAGCGGCTCAAGGTCGACCAGTTCCCGAACATCGACTTCCCGACGGTGGTGGTGCAGGTCGACTACCCCGGCGCGTCGCCCGAGATCGTCGAGGCCGAGGTCACGAAGAAGATCGAGGAAGCGGTCAACACCATCGCCGGCATCAACCAGCTGTACTCGCGCAGCTACGAGGGCACGGCGGTCGTGATCGTGCAGTTCAACCTCGACGTCGACGGGCGCAAGGCCGCCGACGACGTGCGCGAAAAGCTGGCCATCGTGCGCCCGAGCCTGCGCGACGAGGTGAAGGAAGCGCGCGTCTCGCGCTTCGATCCGGCCAGCCGCCCGATCTGGACCCTCGCCCTCACCTCGCCCGACGGCCGTCTCACGCAGCAGGAGCTGACCACCTACGCCGACCAGGTGCTCAAGAAGCGGCTCGAGAACGTGCGCGGCGTCGGCTCGGTCAGCCTGGTGGGCGGTCTGCGGCGCGAGATCAACGTCTACCTGAAGCCCGCCGCGATGGAAGCGCTGGGCATCGGCGTCGAGCAGGTGATGGCCGCGGTGCGCAGCGAGAACCAGGACCTGCCGGCCGGCGCGATCCGCTCGCGCGAGTCCGAGCGCGTGGTGCAGATCGCAGGCCGCGTGCAGCGGCCCGACGAGTTCGGCCAGATCGTGGTGGGCCGCAAGGCCGCCGCCGGCGGCGTCGGCTCGACGCCGGTGCGGCTGGCGCAGGTGGCCGACGTGGTCGACGGGCCCGAGGAGGTCGAGAACCTCGCGCTGTGGAACGGACGGCGCACCCTCGTGCTCGACGTGCAG
>CAZFET010000203.1:0-4712 GCA_964517545.1 uncultured Burkholderiaceae bacterium | reverse complement strand
GACCTCGATCACCTCGGCAAGAGCGCCGGCCAGTTCGACGGCCTGAACCGCGTGGTGCAGTCGCTGAAGCCGCAGCTGCCGCCGGGCATGGTGCTCGACGTGGTGCGCGACAACTCGCGGCCCATCCGCGTGGCGGTGGCCAACGTCACGCGCACGCTCGTCGAAGGCGCGGCGCTCACGGTGCTGATCGTCTTCCTGTTCCTCAACTCGTGGCGCTCGACTGTCATCACCGGGCTCACCTTGCCGATCGCGCTGATCGGCACCTTCGCGTTCATGCACGCGTTCGGCTTCTCGATCAACATGGTCACGCTGATGGCGCTGAGCCTGTGCGTGGGCCTGCTGATCGACGACGCGATCGTGGTGCGCGAGAACATCGTGCGCCACGTGCAGATGGGCAAGAGCCCGCACGACGCCGCGCTCGACGGCACGCAGGAGATCGGCCTCGCGGTGCTGGCCACCACCTTGTCGATCGTCGCGGTGTTCCTGCCGATCGGCTTCATGGGCGGCATCATCGGCAAGTTCTTCCACGAGTTCGGCATCACCATCGTCGCGGCGGTGCTGATCTCGATGTTCGTGAGCTTCACGCTCGACCCGATGCTCAGCTCGGTGTGGCACGACCCCGCGATCGACCGCGAGGGCAAGCCGTTCGAGCCGAAGTCGCTGTACGACCACACGCTGGGCCGGCTGACGCACGGCTTCGACCGCCTGACGCACCGGCTCGGCGACGGCTACGTCGCGGTGCTCGACTGGTCGCTGCGGCACAAGCTCGCCACCGGCGCGATCGCGCTGGCCACCTTCGTGGGCAGCTTCTTCATCGTGCCGGTGCTCGGCACCGAGTTCGTGCCCAAGGCCGACTACTCCGAGACCTTCGTCAACTTCCACACCCCGGTGGGCTCGTCGATCGAGATCACCGAGGCCAAGGCGCGGCAGGTCGACGCCATCGTGCGCGAGATGCCGGAGGTGAAGTACACCGTCACCACGATCAACACCGGCTCGGCGCAGGGCCGCATCTACGCCACCACCTACATCCGGCTGGTCGACCGCAAGGAGCGCACGCGCAACGTCGAGCAGATGTCGGTGCCGCTGCGCGAGCGGCTCGCGCGCGTGCCCGGCATCACGGTCACGCACGTCGGCCTGCTCGACGCGGTCGGCGGCAACAAGCCGATCTCGCTGTCGATCCAGGGCACCGACCTCGGCGAGCTGCAGCGCCTGACCACGCGGCTGGTGCGCGACCTCGCGCGCATCCCGGGCCTCGTCGACCTCGACACCAGCATGAAGCCCGACAGGCCCGCGCTGGACATCGACGTGCGGCGCGACGCGGCGTCGGACCTCGGGCTGTCGGTCGGCGCCATCACCAGCACCTTGCGCGCGCTCGTGGCCGGCCAGACCCTGGGCAACTGGCGCGCCGGCGACGACCAGACCTACGACGTGAAGGTGCGCCTCGCGCCGGCCGCGCGCGACAGCGCGTCCGACCTCGAGCGGCTCGGCCTGGTGGCCGGCAGCAACGCCGACGGCTCGGCGCGCGTCGTGCGGCTCGCGCAGGTGGCCGACGTCCGGCCCGGCAGCATCGCCAACCAGATCAACCGCCGCGACCTCAACCGCGAGGTCGAGATCACCGCCAACGTGTCGGGCCGCTCGCTCGGCGAGGTGTCGGCCGACATCCGCAAGGTGCTCGACGCGCAGGCGCTGCCGCCGGGCTACGGCTACCGCTTCGGCGGCTCGACCAAGGACATGCAGGAGAGCTTCGGCTACGCGCTGTCGGCGCTCGCGATGGCGGTGATCTTCATCTACATGATCCTCGCGTCGCAGTTCCGCAGCTTCGTGCAGCCGATCGCGCTGATGTCGTCGTTGCCGCTCACGCTGATCGGCGTGGTGCTGGCGCTGCTGGCGTTCGGCTCGACGATCAACATGTTCTCGATCATCGGCATCGTCATGCTGATGGGGCTGGTGACCAAGAACGCGATCCTGCTGGTGGACTTCGCGATCCGCTCGCGCGAGGCCGGCATGGCGCGCAGCGAGGCGCTGCTGCACGCGGCGAAGGTGCGGCTGCGCCCGATCCTGATGACCACGCTGGCGATGATCTTCGGCATGGTGCCGCTCGCCTTCGCGCTGACCGAAGGCTCCGAGCAGCGCGCGCCGATGGGCCAGGCGGTCATCGGCGGCGTGATCACGTCGTCCTTGCTCACGCTCGTGGTCGTGCCGGTCATCTACTGCTGGCTCGACGACCTGTCGTCGTGGCTGCGCAGGCGTGCGTCGGCCGCGGTCGCGGGCGGCGGCGCGGTGCCCGCGAAATAGAATCGCCCGCCGTATCGACACACACCGGACACGCACGGATCAGCGCATGCAGGAGAGAACGCGAATGAACGTCGAACAAGCCCGCTTCAACATGATCGAGCAGCAGATCCGGCCCTGGGAAGTGCTCGACCCGGCCGTGCTGTCCTTGCTGGCCGTGGTGCGCCGCGAGGACTTCGTGCCCGCCGCGTACCGCTCGCTCGCCTTCGTCGACATGGAGATCCCGCTGCGCGACGGCGGCGCCGACGGGCAGTGCATGCTCGCGCCCAAGGTCGAGGCGCGGCTGCTGCAGGAGCTGCAGGTGCACAAGCACGAGAAGGTGCTCGAGATCGGCACCGGCTCGGGCCACATGGCCGCGCTGCTCGCGCACAAGGCGCAGGAAGTGCTGAGCTTCGAGATCGTGCCCGAGCTCGCGCGCAGCGCCGTCGAGAACCTGCGCCGCGCCGGCGTGACCAACGTGCGCGTGGTCGCGGCCGACGGCTCGCGCGGCTCGCCGGCCGATGGCCCGTTCGACGCCATCTTGCTGTCGGGCTCGGTCGCGGAGCTGCCCACCGGCCTGCTCGCGCAGCTCAAGACGGGCGGCCGGCTGATCGCGATCGTCGGCCACGAGCCCGTGATGCGCGCGACGCTCGTGCGCCGCGTCGGCGCCGCCGGCGAGCCCGGCGAGTTCGCGCGCACCGAGCTGTTCGACACCGTCGCGCCGCGACTGCGCGGCTTCGACGAACCGCCGAAGTTCCGCTTCTGAACCCGCCCCGACTCGTTCGAGACCGAACCGCCGACTCCACAGAGGACCCCTGATGCCGAGCCGATTCGCCCGCCTGCCGAACCTCCGCCTCGCACCCGCCCTGGCGGCACTCGCCCTCGCGCTGGGCTCGGCCGCCGCGTCGGCGCAGTCGCTCGCCGAGCTGTACGAGGCCGCGCGCCTCTACGACGCGACCTACCTCGCCGCGCGCGCGCAGGCCGAGTCGGCGACCTACCGCGCCGAGCAGTCCGAGGCGCTGGCGCGGCCGAGCGCCAACCTCGGCGGCAGCGTCACGCGCTCCGACGCCGACACGCCGTTCGGCAACCGCGACTCCACGTCGCGCCAGCTCGCCATCAACGGCAAGCAGCCGCTGTTCAACCGCGGCAACACGGCCACCATCGAGCAGGCCCGCAAGTCGCTCGAGGTCGCCCGCGCCGACCTGCAGACCGCCGAGCAGGACCTGATCGTGCGCGTGTCGCAGGCCTACTTCGACGTGCTGGCCGCGCAGGACTCGCTGGCCTTCGCGCGCGCCAACAAGGCCGCCATCACCGAGCAGCTCGCGGCGGCCAGGCGCAACTTCGAAGTCGGCACCGCCACGATCACCGACACGCGCGAGGCGCAGGCGCGCTTCGACCTCGCCACCGCGCAGGAGATCGCGGCCGAGAACGACCTGCGCACCCGGCGCATCGCGCTCGACCAGCTCGTAGGCCGCACGGGCGTCGAGCCGAAGCCGCTGGCCGCGCCGGTGCAGCTGCCGCCGCTCGCGCCGGCCGATGCCGAGGCCTGGGTGCGCAACGCCGAGTCGCAGCACCCGAGCATCCGCAAGGCGCAGCTCGGCTACGACATCGCGCAGCTCGAGACCGCCAAGGCCCGCGCCGGACACCTGCCGACCGTCGACCTCGTCGGCTCGCTGGCCAGCACCAAGTCCAGCGGCAGCAGCACGCAGATCATCCCCGGCACCACCCACAGCACCAGCATCGGCGTGCAACTGTCGATGCCGCTGTTCGCCGGCTACGCGATCCAGAACCGCGTGAAGGAGACGCTGTCGCTGGAAGAGAAGTCGCGCCACGACCTCGAGGCCGCGCGCCGCGGCGTGTCGCAGGGCACGCGCCAGGCCTTCTTCGGCGTGCAGTCGGGGCAGGCGCAGGTCAAGGCGCTCGAGGCGGCGGAGTCGTCCAGCCAGCTCGCGCTCGAGGCCACGCAGCTCGGCTACCGCGTCGGCGTGCGCGTCAACCTCGACGTGCTGAACGCGCAGACGCAGCTGTTCCAGACGCGGCGCGACCTCGCCAAGGCGCGCTACGACGTCATCGTCGGCGGCCTGCGCCTGCGCCAGGCAGCGGGCGTGCTGCAACCCGAGGACGTGGGCGCCGTCAACGCGCTGGTCGCGCGCTGAACCCCCACTGACGGGATCGCCCGCGCGCCGCACCCGGCGGCGCGCCTCGACGTCGGGCGCGGTCGTCCTCGACGGCGCGCTCAACGTTTCTTCACGCACGCGACGCGACAGCGACACCGCGCGCGGCGCACACTCGTCGAGCGTTCCAGACGTGACGACGGCTCGATCACCGTTCGGGCCGATCCTGCCGAACGGGCGGTGTTGGTGTCGCGCAAGATGGAAAGCTCGATCGCACAACGCGGGAGAACGGCATGGCGAACCCCTCGTCCCCCACGGCCGGCACGG
>CAZFET010000202.1:0-6717 GCA_964517545.1 uncultured Burkholderiaceae bacterium | reverse complement strand
GATGAGCCCCATGATCTTGAAGAGCACCTGGCCCAGCTCGTCGACGAAACCGCTCACCGCCTGCGCGCGCTCGCCGAGCATGGCCAGCGCGCAGCCGAACAGCACCGCGAACAGCAGCACCTGCAGCACGTCGCCGGTGGCGAAGGCATTGACCACCGTGGTCGGGATCAGCTTCATCAGGAACTCGACCGTGCCGCCGCCGGTGAGCTTGCTCGCGTTCTCGGCGTAGGCGCTCATCGCCTTCGGGTCCAGCGCCTTCGGGTCGACGTTCATGCCCACGCCGGGCTGGAACCAGTAGGCCAGCACGAGGCCGAGCACCAGCGCGATCGTGGTCACGACCTCGAAGTACGCCAGCGCCTTGACGCCGACCCGGCCCACGCGCTTCAGGTCGCCCGCGCCAGCGATGCCGTGCACGACGACGCAGAACACCAGCACCGGGATGATCATCTTGATCAGCTTGATGAACGCGTCGCCCAGCGGCTTGAGCTTGACCGCGAACTCGGGCCAGACGAAGCCGACGACGACGCCGACCACGAGCGCGACGAGCACCTGGCCGAACAGGGACTTCAGGAACTTGGGCATGGGGCACCTCCGGGTGGGTGCAAGCCCGGCGGCATTTGCCCACAAGCTTGCATACAAGCAATGTAGGCAACGACGCGCCCCCGGCGATCCGGGCAAACCCTCGGGATTACCGCGCGGCCGGTCGAAGCTGCCGCAGCGGCCGGCCACGGAATGGGCCACGACGCCGCGGACCGTCGCGCGCGCGTCGCCGTGCCGCGCGCCCGTCGCCGTGCCGTACTCAGCCCTGCGGCTTCGGCGGCGCGCCCTTGTCGCTCCAGAGCGTGCCGCCGGTCGCCCAGTCGTGGCGCGCGATGTCGAAGAACACGACGTCCACGCCGTCGGGCGAACCGCCGAGCACGCGCACGCAGGCGTCGGTGAGTTCCTTCGCGAGCGCGGCCTTCTGTTCGCGGGTGCGGCCTTCGAAGAGTTCGACGCGGATCGTCGGCATGTCGGTCTCCAG
The DNA here is from genome assembly GCA_964517545.1 of uncultured Burkholderiaceae bacterium. GTDB lineage: Bacteria > Pseudomonadota > Gammaproteobacteria > Burkholderiales > Burkholderiaceae_C > CAZFET01. Next base: position 5,696 of record CAZFET010000202.1, on the reverse strand, counting down.
TACGACGGGTGAGAGGGTTCAGCGGCGGTAGCCGGGGTCGCTGCGGTCCAGGCCGCGCAGCAGCGCGGGCCATTCGAGGTCGCCGTCGATCTCGCTGCCGTCGCCGATCCACTGGCGCAAGGTGAGCGCGGCGGTCTCGGCGCTCGCCTCGAGCACGCGCCCGCCGCCGGCCGCCATCGCCAGCAGCTGCGCCTCGGCGGCGCGTTCGAGCAGGTACATCAGCATCCACGCCTCGGCGACGCTGCGGCCGACCGTCAGGGTGCCGTGGTTCTCGAGGATCAGCCCGTCGAGCGCGCCGAGGTTCGCGACCAGGCGGCGCTGCTCGTCGGCGCCGAGCGCGAGGCCCTCGTAGGCGTGGCGGCCCAGCCGGCCGTGCAGGCGCATGGCCCACTGCGAGGTCGGGCGCAGGCCGCCGGGCAGCATCGACAGCGCGACGCCCCAGCGCGTGTGCAGGTGGATCACGCACTCCACGTCGGGCCGTGCCGCGTGCACCGTGCCGTGGATCGTGAAGGCGGTCGGGTTGACCGGCCGGCCCGAGCCGTCGATCACCTCGCCGCGCGTGTTCACCTTGACCAGACTCGACGCGCTGATCTCGTCGAAGCGGGCGCCGAACGGGTTGATCAGGTAGGCACCCGGCTCGCCCGGCACGGCAGCCGACAGGTGGGTGTAGACGGTGTCGTCCCAGCCGCGCTGCGCGGCCAGGCGGTACGCCGCGGCGAGGTCGCGCCGGACCTCGGCCTCGGTGCGCGGCGGTCGCGTCGGTCGCGGCGACGGATTCATGCGGCCGAGTGTGCCGCAGCCGCGCCGCGATGGCCCGTGGCCCGCGCACGCATGGCCCATCGCGGCGGACGCCTCTGGCTCCATCGGGGGATCCGGCCCGCGCGCGGCTTGCGGACAGTACGGGCTCGTTCGAGACCACGCCGACTTCCACGCCTGCCGCCATGGCCACCCGCCCCGCCCTCGCCGCGACCGCGCACCGCCTGCGGACCTGGGCGTGCGCGCTGGCCATGGCCCTGACGGGCCATGTGGCGCCGGGCGCGGCAGCGCGCGACGCACACGATGGTTTCCCGCAGCACTTGTCCGACACCGGCCTGCCGATCGCCGGCGCGACCGGCACCCAGCGGCGCGAGGTGCTGCCGTTCTCGCCGCAGTACCCGCTGTGGTCCGACGGCACCGACAAGCGGCGATGGATCCACCTGCCGCGCGGCAGGCGCATCGATGCGTCCGATCCCGACGCGTGGCAGTTCCCGCCCGGCACGAAGCTGTGGAAGGAGTTCGCCTACGCGGGCCGGCCGGTCGAGACGCGGCTGATCGAGCGCCGCGCCGACGGCCGCTGGCACTTCGCCGCCTACGTGTGGAGCGACGACGGCCGCAGCGCCACGCTCGCCCCCGCCGACGGCGTCGTGCTCGACGTGCCGGCCGCTCCGGGCGGCCGCTATCGCGTGCCCGCGCGCAACGATTGCATCGCCTGCCACGGCAGCACGCGCGTGCCGGTGCTCGGCTTCGGCGCGCTGCAGCTCTCGCCCGAGCGCGACCCGGCGTTCGCCTCGCGGGCCGGCGGCGGCGGCGTCGACCTGCGCGAGCTCGTGGCGCGCCAGATGTTGCGCGGCCTGCCCGCGTCGCTGCTCGAGCAGCCGCCGCGCATCGCCGCCGCCACGCCGGTCGAGCGCGCCGCGCTGGGCTACCTGCACGGCAACTGCGCGCACTGCCACAACACGAGCGGGCTGCAGGCGCCGGTGCGGCTGACGCTCGCGCAGTCGGTGGCCGACCCGAAGGGCAGCCACGCCGCCGTGCTCGCGTCGATGGTGCGCGCGCCGGCGCGCTACCGGCCGCACGGCGCGCCGGCCGACCCGCAGCTGGTGGTGCCGGGCCACGAGACCTCGAGCGTCCTGCTCGACCGCATGCGCACGCGCGAGCCGCGGGTGCGCATGCCGCCGCTGGGCACCGAGGTGCCCGACCCCGAAGGACTGGCGCTCGTCACGCGCTGGATCCTCGACGACCTTCCGACACGACAGGAGTAGTTGCACCATGACCCACGACACCCGCTCTGCACCGCGCCGCGCCGCGGCCGCCGCCGCGGCCGCCGCCGTGGCCGCGTTCGGCTTCGCGCTCGGCGCGCCGGTCGCCGCACAGGCGCCCGCACCGAAGGCGAAGGACGGCAAGGCCAACCTCAACCTCGACAAGGTCGCGCGCGGCAAGTACCTCGTGTCCACCTCGGCGTGCATGGACTGCCACACGCCGTGGAAGATGGGCCCGAAGGGGCCCGAGCCGGACCTGAGCCTCACCTTGTCGGGTCATCCGGAGAAGATGACTATGCCGCCCGCGCCGAAGCTGCAGGAGCCGTGGGTGATGGCCGCCGCCGGCACCAACACCGCGTGGGCCGGCCCGTGGGGCGTGAGCTTCACCGCCAACCTGACCCCCGACCCCGACACCGGCCTCGGCCTGTGGACCGAGCGCGACTTCGTCGCGACCATCCGCACCGGGCGCCACATGGGTCGCGGCCGCGAGGTGCTGCCGCCGATGCCGATCGCCGTGTACCAGAACTTCACCGACGAGGACCTCGGCGCGATCTTCGCGTACCTGAAGTCGCTGCCGCCGATCCGCAACCGCGTGCCGGAGCCGCTGCCGCCGCAGCTCACGTCAGCAAAGCCTTGACCAGGTCGAGCTGACGGTCGGGCCGGCCGCCGTCGAGGCCGAGGCTGGCCTCGACGCGGTCGAGGTGCGCGAGCAGCCCGGCCACGGCGGCCTCGGTGTCGCCGCGGCGGCACACCGGCCGTCGCGGGAGGCCATGCGGTCATGCGGTCACGCGGTCAGTGCGCCTCGGCCGCCTTGGCGGCCTCGACCGCGCCTGCCGTGTCGGCCTTGGCGCCGTTGAAGAACAGGTTCAGCGCCACCGCAGCCACGGCGGTGAGCAGGATGCCGCTCTCGAGCAGCGGGTGCAGGCCGTGCGCCATCTGCTGCGTCCAGCGCGGCGCCACCAGCGGGATCAGGCCGAAGCCGATCGACAGCGCCACGATGTACAGGTTGTGGCGGTTGTGCTTGAAGTCGACCGTCGAGAGGATGCGGATGCCGGTGGCGGCCACCATGCCGAACATCACCAGGCCGGCGCCACCGAGCACGAAGGTCGGGATCGACTCCACGAAGGCGGCCATCTTCGGCAGCATGCCCAGCACGATCATGATCACGCCGCCGGCCACGCACACCCAGCGGCTGCGCACGCCGGTCACGCCGACCAGGCCCACGTTCTGCGAGAAGCTGGTGTACGGGAAGGTGTTGAAGATGCCGCCGATCAACGTGCCCAGGCCGTCGGTGCGCAGGCCGGCCGCGAGCGCGGGCTGGTCGATCCTGCGGCCGGTGATGTCCGACAGCGCGAGGAACATGCCGGTCGACTCGATCATCACCACGATCATCACCAGGGTCATGGTCAGGATCATCACGAGGTCGAAGGTCGGCATGCCGAAGGCGAACGGCGTGACCACGTCGAACCAGTGCGCCTTGGCCACCTTGTCGAAGTTCATCTTGCCCAGCGCCACGGCGATCGTGCAGCCGGCCACGATGCCCAGCAGCACGGAGATGTTGGCCACGAAGCCCTTCATGTACTTCACGAGCAGCAGGATGAACACCAGCACCGCGCCGGCGATCGCCATGTTGTCGAGCGCGCCGTAGTTCGGGTTGTCCTTCATCGGGATCGGGCCCGGCAGCTTCAGCTCGGCCGGCGTCGTCGCGGCGGCCTTGGCCGCATCGACCATCGCCACCAGCTTCGGCACGTCGACGCTCTGCGCCGCGGGCGCCGGACCGCCCATCGCCCAGCCGACTCCCACGCGCATGAGGCTGATGCCGATGATGGCGATGATGGTGCCGGTGACCACCGGCGGGAAGAAGCGCAGCAGCTTGCTGACCATGGGCGCGATCAGCATCGAGATCACGCCCGCGCCGATGATCGCGCCGAAGATCGCGCGCGCACCGTCGACGCCGGGCATCGCGTTGGCGAACGCCACCATCGGCCCGACCGCCGCGAAGGTGACGCCCATCATCACCGGCAGGCGGATGCCGAACCAGCGCGTGACGCCGAGCGACTGGATGAGGGTGACGATGCCGCAGCAGAACAGGTCCGCCGAGATCAGCAGCGCCACCTGCTCCGGCGAGAGCTTCAGCGCGCGGCCGACGATGAGCGGCACCGCCACCGCGCCGGCGTACATCACCAGCACGTGCTGCAGGCCGAGGGCGGCCAGGCGGCCGGTGGGCAGGACTTCGTCGACCGGGTGGACGGCGGTCGCGGACGGCGACGTGGATGCGGGCGTGGACATGCGTGTCTCCTCGGTGGGTGTTGCCGGGCCATGCGACACCGTCCCGCCTCGGGCGGGCGGGTTCGTGACGGGGTCGTGGTGCGCCGGCCGCGAGCAGCCGGCGCATCGCGCGTGGCCGGCTAGTAGCGGTGGCGGATGCCGAGCGACCAGCCGCTGCCGCTGGACAGGCCGTCGACCTTGTCGCTCATCAGCACCGCGTACAGGTCGGTGCGCTTGCTCATGAAGTAGTCGTAGCCGACGCTGAAGGTGTTGCGCTTCGCGCCGGTGCCCGGCTTCAGTCGGCCCCACTGCGCGAGCGCCTTGCCGAGACCGACGTCGACGCTGGCACCGAGGCCGAGGATGTCGAAGTCGACGCCGCTGGTCTTGTTCTTGACGTTGCCGACCTGGCCGAAGCCCTTGACCGTGCCGAACGCGTACGAGCCGCCGAGCTGCCAGGTGCGGGTGTCGGGCGTCGGACCGCCGGCGTCCTTCTTGACGTCCTCGAAGGCGAAGGTCGCGGCCAGCGGACCGCCGAAGTACAGCAGGTGGCCGCCCCAGTTGCGGCCGTTGCTGCCCTCGGAGGCGGCCCCGATCAGGCTGACGGTCGCGCCGCCGTACGACGGGCTCGTGTACTGCGCGGAGTCGTTCCAGCCGGTGTCGCCGGCCACCGTGCCGCTGGTGAAGTAGTGGCGGATGCTCGGCGAGTAGCCGAACGAGTCGCCGAACGCATTGAACAGCAGGGTCGAGACGAACAGCGGCGTGGTGTTACGGCCCAGGGTGAGGCGGCCGTAGTCCTTGTGGCCGAGGCCGACCCACGAGTTGCGGGCCCAGAAGGTGTCGCCGTTGAAGCGGCCGGCCGCGCCCGTGTCGGCGCGCATGAACGACTCGATCGCGAACACCGCCGACAAGCCGCCGCCGAGGTCCTCGCTGCCACGCAAGGCGATGTGGCTCGTGGTCATCTTGCCGGAGTCGACGCCGCGCGAGCGCGTGCCGCCGGGGGCCTTGGTCTCGCCGATGCTCACGTCCATGAGCCCGCCGATCGTGACGTTGCCGGGCACCTGCGCCATGAGCGGCGCGGCGGCGAGAAGCGCGCTGCCGGCGAGCAGCACGCGCAGCCGGGTCCTGTGGTTCATCGGTCGATCCTTTCTGTCGTTCGGTTGAGCCGTCGTACTGCGTGGCACTCGGAGTCGCGGCCCGCCGCTGGCGACGGGCTCGCGGCGGGGGACTGCGGGACTCAGTTCACCGGCGCACCGGCCTCGAACCAGCGCTTGACGAGCGCGCGCTCGTCGTCGGTCATCTGCGTGGCGTTCTGCAGCGGCATCAGCTTGAGCACGGACACCTGCTGGTAGACCGCCTGCGCGTGCTGCTTCAGCAGCTCGGGCGTGTGCAGCGCGACGTTCTTCTGCGCCT
>CAZFET010000201.1:2103-6722 GCA_964517545.1 uncultured Burkholderiaceae bacterium | reverse complement strand
GATCGTCGCGCGGCGTGGCGCCCCGCGTGGGCTCGTCGGGCGACGCGACGGTCGAGAGCACGGCCTCGGTCTCGTGCAGCCGCTTCCAGTACGACACGAACGAGGCCACGGCGAACACCGCCGCCACGCCCATCGCGAGCACCCAGCGCCAGCGGATGCCTTCCTTCTTCGGCCGTGGCTTCATCGAGGCCGGCGGCTGCGAGGCGTGCCAGTGCTCCGCGACGTCGGTGAGCTGCGGCAAGCTGATGTTGAGCGGCGCGGCGGCGGTCGCGGCCGGCGCTGTCGTTGGGCCCTGCGCTGCCGCCGTGGTCGCCGCCGCAGCCGGCGGATGTGCGTGTCCGCCCGACGGCGCGGCGGCCTGGCCGAGCGCCGCCGTGTGGGCCGCAGCGGCGGCCCCAGCAGCGCCGGTCGTGCCGGAGGCCGGCGCCGCAGCCGGCGCCACCGACGCCGTGTCGGCATGAACGGCCGACGGCGTGGCGGCGACCGTCGCGGCGGCAGCCGTGGGCGGTGGCGGCGCCGCGACCACTTCCTCGAGCGTCGGCAGCACGCTCTCGGCGCCCTCGACCTCGCGCGCCGGCTCGACCGTGCCGCCCTGGCGCGCGACGAACTCGGCCACGCTGCGCGGGCGTTGCAGCGGATCGACCGCGAAGGCCGCGTCCAGCGCGTCGAGCAGCGCCGGCGCGTAGCGGCAGCTCGGATGCCGCTGGCGCAGCTCGCCCACCAGGGTGGCCAGCGGCAACGTGGGCATGCCCTCGGCGCGCAGCATCGCGGCCGGCGGCGGGTGGCCGCTGATCGCGAAGCGCGCGACCGCGGCCAGGCCGTACAGGTCGGTCCAGGCGCCGCGCGGCCACGCCAGGCCCGGGTCGGCCAGCTCGAGCGGGACGTACTCGGCCTCCGGCCACGGGATCAGGGTCGGCGCCTCGGCCGCGATCGCGCTGCGCGCCGCGCCGAAACCCAGCAGCAGCGGACCGCCCACCTCGCGCATGACGATGCGGCCGGGCCGCACGTCGCCGTGCACCAGCGCCGAGTCGTGCAGCGCGTGCAGCGCCTCCAGCAGCGGCTCGAGCAGCGCGCGCAGCCACGCCTCGTCGGGCGGCTCGCGCATCGCCGGGCGTGCCTCGCGCAAGGTGGGGCCGTCGGCCCACGCGCGCAGGCGGTAGCCCGTGCCGTGCGCCGTCCACGAGCGCATCACGTGCACGAGCGACGGGTGGTGGATGCGCGAGAGGTGATGGCCTTCTTCGAGGAACGCGCGCAGGCCGTTGGAGAAGAGCCCCTGCTCCGCCGCCGAGCGCGGCCGCACCGTGGCGCCGTCGGTGCGGATCGCGAGGCTGCGCGGCAGGTACTCCTCCAGCGCGGCCGGCTGGCCCGATGCGTCGTGCACGAGGTAGACGAAGCCGATCTCGTCGCGCCCGACGATGCGCTCGACCGTGTGCTCGTCGACCGCGTGGCCGGGCTGCAGCGCGTCGCGCCCGGCCGTGACCTGGCGCAGCATGGCCTCGATGGCCGGTGCGCTGGACGACGTGTTCGGGACGGGCGGATAGGCCATGCCGGTAGCTGCTCCCTCCTGGGCCCCCGAGCATAAGCGGGCGGGCCGCCCTCGCCTATGGTGCCGCCGCGCGGCCCTCAGCCGCCCGTGACCGGCGGGAAGAACGCGACCTCGGCGCCGTCGCGCAGCACGGCCGACTCGTCGCTCATCGTCTGGTCGAGCGCCGCGCGCAAGGCGCGATCGCGCGAGAGCGCCCGGGCATGCGCCGCGTCGCGTGCGATCAGCAGATCGCGCAGCGTGCCGAGCGTGGCGCCCGCCGGCAACTCGACCGTCTCGCCGGCGCCCAGCGCCTCGCGGATCGACGCGAAGTAGCGGACCTGCACGCGGCACGTCATGGCACCAGCTCCGTCATCGGGATGTAGCGCACCGGGTCGCCGCGTGCGATGACCCGTCCCGGCGGGTTGTCGACCAGCCCGTCGGCCCACACGGCCGACGTGAGCACGCCGGAACTCTGGTTGTCGAACAGGTCCAGCCCGCCGTCGGCGTTGCGCCGCACGCGCAGGAACTCGCGCCGCTTGTCGGGACGGGGCCAGTCGAAGTCGGCGCGCATCTCCAGCGGGTTCGGCGCGAGCGCCGCGGCGCCCAGGGTCTTCAGCAGCACCGGCCGCACCAGCAGCACGAAGGTGACGAAGCTCGACACCGGGTTGCCGGGCAGGCCCATGAAGACCGCCTCGCCGACGCGCCCGAAGGCGAGCGGCTTGCCGGGCTTGATGGCGATCTGCCAGAGCTGCAGTTCGCCTTCGGCCTGCACCGCCGGGCGCAGATGGTCTTCCTCGCCGACCGACACGCCGCCCGACGTGAGGATCAGGTCATGCCCGTCGGCCGCGCGGCGCAGCGCCTCGCGCGTGGCCTGCAGCCGGTCGGGCACGATGCCGAGGTCGCTCACGTCGCAGCCCAGCGCCTGCAGCAGCCCGCGCAAGGTGAAGCGGTTGCTGTTGTAGATGGCGCCCGGCGGCATGCGCTCGGGCGGCACGTCGCCGGGCATCACCAGTTCGTCGCCGGTGGAGAACAGCGCCACGCGCAGCCGGCGCATCACCGGCAGGCTCGCCGCCCCGACGGACGCCGCGAGGCCGAGCGCCTGCGGCGTGAGCCGCGTGCCGGCGGCGAGCACGACCTGGCCGCGACGCACGTCTTCGCCGCGGCGGCGGATCCACTGCCCCGGCGCCGGCACGGTGTCGACGCGCACGCCGCCGTCGACCACCGCGCACTGCTCCTGCATGACGATCGCGTCGGCGCCCGCGGGCACCTGCGCGCCGGTGAAGATGCGCGCCGCCGTGCCCGGGGCGAGCGCAGCGCCCACCGCGCCGGCCGGGATGCGCTGCGACACCGGCAGCACGGTGCCGGCGGCCGGCACGTCGGCGCAGCGCAGCGCGTAGCCGTCCATCGAAGTGTTGTCGGCCGGCGGCACGTCGAGCGCCGAGCGCACGTCGGACGCCAGCACGCGGCCGAGCGCGTCGAAGGTGGCGACGGACTCAGCCTCGCTCGTCGGCAGCGGGCGCACCGCCGCGAGCAGCGCCGTCAGCGCCGCGTCGAGGCTCGTCAGCGGCGGACGGCTCGTCGTCGTCGAAGGGGGAACGGTATTCATGGCGTGCAGCGGAACGCAGCAGGAAATCGACCACGGCGTCCGGGTCGTCGAGGTCGAGCCATGGCAGGTTGGTCGGGTGCGGCAGGTTCGAGGCCGCGTCGGTGACCACGGCCACCACGAACGGGTCGACCGGGTACTGCACCGGCTTGCCCGTAACCTCGCGCCAGATCTCGAGCTTGAGGATGTCGGCGTGCTTGAAGCCTTCGACGAACACCCAGTCGCAGTCGTAGAGCTCGGCGATCAGCTGGTGCACCGTGGGCTCGCCCTGCACCTCGTATTCGCGCAGCTTGGCCAGCCGCCGGTTCGACGCGATCACCACCTCGAAGGCGCCCGCCTCGCGGTGCCGCCACGAGTCCTTGCCGGGGCGGTCGATGTCGAACTCGTGGTGCGCGTGCTTGACCACCGACACGCGCTGGCCGGCCAGGCGCAGCCGCGCGATGAGCTGCTCGAGCAAGGTGGTCTTGCCCGAACCGGACCAGCCGCACAGGCCGACGACCTTCATGACCGCACCTTCGCTCCGCACTTCATGCGATTGCATTCTCGGCGATGAAGCGCTTGACCTGCTCGCCGTCGGCCGGCATGACCGTGACGCGGCGCGGGCGATCCTCGAGGTCCTCGAGCCCGGCCGGCCGCGGCGGCTCGAGCCCGGTGGCCTCGCGCAGGGTGGCGGCGAACTTGGCCGGCAGCGCCGTCTCGAGCACGATCATCGGCACCGCGGACTCGGCGTGGCGGCGCGCGACCGTCAGGCCGTCGGACGTGTGCGGGTCGATCATGCGGCCGAAGCGCTGCCAGGTGTCGCGGATGGTCGCCACGCGGTCGGCGTGCGTGCTGCGGCCCGAGACGAAGCCGAAGTCGGCGATGCGCCCGCGCTCGTCGGGCCGCAGCGCGAAGCCGCCGCCGCTGGCCACGGCCTCGCCGAACAGGGTGCGCGTGCGCAGGGTGTCGCGGCCGAGCAGGTCGAACACGAAGCGCTCGAAGTTGCTGGCCTTGCTGATGTCCATCGACGGGCTCGAGGTCTCGACGGTGTCGGCGCTGCCGCGCACGCGGTAGCGCCCGGTGCGTAAGAACTCGTCGAGCACGTTGTTCTCGTTCGTCGCGACCACGAGCCGGTCGATCGGCAGGCCCATCATGCGCGCCACGTGACCGGCGCACACGTTGCCGAAGTTGCCCGACGGCACGGCGAAACTCACGCGCTCGTCGTCGTGGCGCGTGGCCTGGAACCAGCCGGCGAAGTAGTACACCACCTGCGCCACGAGCCGTGCCCAGTTGATCGAGTTGACGGTGCCGATGCGCCAGCGGCGCTTGAAGCCGAGGTCGGCGCTGACCGCCTTGACGATGTCCTGGCAGTCGTCGAACACGCCTTCGATGGCGATGTTGTGGATGTTCGCGTCGGGCAGGCTGAACATCTGCGCCTGCTGGAACGGGCTCACGCGGCCGTGCGGGCTGAGCATGAACACCGCGATGCCGCGCCGGCCGCGCATCGCGTAC
>CAZFET010000201.1:1751-2093 GCA_964517545.1 uncultured Burkholderiaceae bacterium | reverse complement strand
GGGTCGCCCCTACAACGACGACTTTGCCGCTTAGCGCAGGCTGGCGGCGAGCTTTGCCGTCAGCGCCGTCTCGCCGAGGAGCATGCGCACCGCGGCCGCGGCGGCGCTGCCGGTGTCGCCCGACGTGGCGCCGAGGATGTTGAGTGTCTCGCCGCGCCGGGCGAGCTCGTACTCGAACAGCGCGCCCAGCAGCTGCATCGCCATGTCCTTGAAGGCCAGCGTCGGCCCGTTGGACAACGCCTCGATCGCGAGGCCCGGCTCGTGCCACTGCAGCGGCACGATCGCGTCGCTGCAGAACACCTCGCGCGTGTAGGTGCGGCGGCACAGCGCGCGCAGGTCGTC
>CAZFET010000201.1:725-1714 GCA_964517545.1 uncultured Burkholderiaceae bacterium | reverse complement strand
AGCGCTCGGGCAGGTACAGGCCGCCGTCCGGCGCGAGGCCCTCGAGCAGGATCTCGCAGAAGGCCCGCCGTGCCGGGTCGCCGCGCGTGCTGAGGTACTTCAACTGAGCTCTTCCTTGCGGATGCGCACGATGGGCGCGAGCACGGTCGGCAGCGCCTGCATCTGCGCGAGCGCCTGCGCCATGCGGCCCTCGACCGTGTCGTGCGTGAGGATGATCACGTCGGTCTGGTGTTCGCCCTCGGCCGACTCGCGCTGCAGCAGCGCGTCGATCGAGATGCCGTGCTCGGCGAGGATGCCCGTGATGCGCGCGAGCACGCCGGCCTCGTCGGCCACCACGAGGCGCAGGTAGAACGACGTGATCACCTGCTCGATGGGCAGGATCGGCGTGTCGGCCAGCGCATCGGGCTGGAACGCGAGGTGCGGCACGCGATGGTCCGGGTCGGCGGTGGCCAGGCGCGTGATGTCGACCAGGTCGGCCACCACCGCCGACGCCGTGGGCTCCGAGCCCGCGCCCTTGCCGTAGTACAGGGTCGTGCCGACGGCGTCGCCCTGCACCACCACCGCGTTCATCGCGCCCTCCACGTTGGCGATCAGGCGCTTGGCCGGCACCAGCGTCGGATGCACGCGCAGCTCGATGCCGTGCAGGTCGTCGCGCCGCTTCGTGATGCCCAGCAGCTTGATGCGGTAGCCGAGCTGCTCGGCGTAGCGGATGTCGGCCGCCTGCAGCGGCGTGATGCCCTCGACGTGCGCCTTGTCGAACTGCATCGGGATGCCGAAGGCGATGGCGCTCATGATGGTCGCCTTGTGCGCGGCGTCGATGCCCTCGATGTCGAAGGTCGGGTCGGCCTCGGCGTAGCCCAGGCGCTGCGCCTCCTTCAGGACCACGCCGAAGTCGAGGCCCTTCGACCGCATCTGCGACAGGATGAAGTTGGTCGTGCCGTTGATGATCCCGGCGATCCACTCGATGCGGTTGGCCGTGAGGCCCTCGC
>CAZFET010000201.1:0-715 GCA_964517545.1 uncultured Burkholderiaceae bacterium | reverse complement strand
GATGTAGTTGCAGGTGCCGTTCAGGATGCCGTAGAGGCGGCGCACGCGGTTGCCGACCAGGCCCTCGCGCAGCGCCTTGATGATCGGGATGCCGCCGGCCACCGCCGCCTCGAAGCCGCCCATCACGCCCTGCGCGTGCGCGGCGGCGAAGACCTCGTTGCCGTGCACCGCGAGCAGCGCCTTGTTGGCGGTGACCACGTGCTTGCCCGCCGCGATGGCCGCGAGCACCAGCGACTTCGCCCGGTCGGTGCCGCCGATGAGCTCGACCACGATGTCGATGTCGGGCCGCACGACGAGCGCCTCGAGGTCGGTCGTGACCTCGATGTCGCGGCCGAGCGCGGCGTGCGCCTTGTCGAGGCTGCGCGCGCAGACCGCCGTCACCTCGATGCCGCGGCCCGCGCGGCGGCGGATCTCCTGCTGGTTGCGGTTCAGCACCTTCACGACGCCGCTGGCGACGACGCCAGCACCGAGCACACCGACGCGGATGGGTTTCATGGACGGCTTCAGCGGGAGTGCCGCTTGCGGTAGTGGTCGAGGAAGCGCGCGATGCGGCCGATCGCGTCGGTCAGGTCGTCGGCGTTGGGCAGGAAGACCAGCCGGAAGTGGTCGGGGTGCGGCCAGTTGAAGCCGCTGCCCTGCACGATCAGTACCTTCTCCTCGGCCAGCAGCTCGTAGGCGAACTGCTGGTCGTCCTCGATCGGATAGAGCCTGGGGT
>CAZFET010000200.1:1203-6722 GCA_964517545.1 uncultured Burkholderiaceae bacterium | reverse complement strand
CCGCTAGGCCTGGAACTGGGCGCGCACGCTCTGGGGCGACGCGCTGGCCTGGCGCGGGCGGGGCCGGCCCTGCCGCTCAGGGCTGGCCCATCACCGACGCGGTGGCGACGAGCTCGTCGAACAGCGCCACCGACACCTTGCCGCTCACGGCGTAGGGGTCCAGGCGCGCGCACTCGCTGTACTTCAGCAGCAGCGCCGGGTTCAGCCGCTGCATGTTCACGAGGCCCATCGACCAGCCCGCGAAGCGGCGCTCGCCGATCTCCTCGTAGTGCAGCAGCACCACGTCGGTATGGCGCGCGTCGGCCGCGATGCGGTTGTACAGCGCGTTGACCGCGTTGCGGCCGCCTTCGAGCGCCTGCATGAAGATGCCGTCGGAGAAGCACAGCGCGCCGGTCACGCCGACGCGCGGGTTGTGGGCCTTGCTCTTCTTCAGGATGGCGAGCAGTTCGTCGTGGTCCACCGCGGCCACGGCGCGGCTGGCGTAGAGCAGTCGGACGAGCATCGTCGGTCCCCTCCGGTCAGGTGTTCTTCTTCGACAGCAGGGACAGGAACTCGCGGCGCAGGTTGGCGTCCTTCAGGAACGCCCCGCGCATCACCGAGTTGGTCATCGCCGAGGAGTCGTCCTTCACGCCGCGCCAGTGCATGCAGAAGTGGTCGGCCTCCATCACGATGGCCAGCCCGTCGGGCTTGACGCGCTCCTGCAGCTCGTTGGCGAGCATGGTCACCGCTTCTTCCTGGATCTGCGGCCGGCTCATGATCCAGTCGGTGATGCGCGCGTACTTCGACAGCCCGATCAGGTTGGAGTGCTCGTTGGGCAGCAGCCCGATCCACACCTTGCCGAGGATCGGGCACAGGTGGTGCGAGCAGGCGCTGCGCACCTTGATCGGCCCGACGATCATCAGCTCGTTCAGCCGCTCGACGTTCGGGAACTCGGTGACGTCGGGCATCGGCACGTAGCGCCCGCGGAACACCTCGTTGATGAACATCTTGGCCACGCGCCGCGCCGTGTCGTTGGTGTTGTGGTCGCTCTCGGTGTCGATGACCAGCGCCTTCAGCACCTCGTGCATCTTCGACTCGACCTCGGCGCGCAGCTCGTCGAGCTCGCCGTCGCGGATGTGTTCGGCGATGTTGTCGTTGGCGTGCCAGCGGCACTCGGCGGCGACGAGCCGGTAGCGGATGCGCTCGGAGGCCGGCAGCCGCGCCAGCTCGTCCTCGGAGCGGAAGATCGGCGCCGCGTGCAGCGGCGTGGGCTTGGGGGCGGACATCGTGGTGCGGGCCGGGAGCGGATCGGAGGGCCATCGTAGCGGCTCGACGATGGACCCGTGTGACACACTGGTTCGGTGAACCGGAGCCGATCTCCCGCGGCCGCGGCGCCGCCCGCGCGCTCGTCGCCGGGTGCCGTGCCGCTCGCGCGCCTGCTGCTCGCCACCGCCGATGCGGTGAGCGCCGTGCGCGCGGGCCGCTCGCTCACCGACGTGCTCGCGGCCGTGCCGCCCGAACGTCGGCCCGGCACGCAGGCGCTTGCCTTCCACGTCATGCGCTGGATGGGCTCGGCGCAGGCGGCGCGCTCGCTGCTGGTGCCACGGCCGACGCCCGCGCCGGTCGACGCGCTGATCCGCAGCGCGCTCGCGCTGCTGTGGCCCACCGGCGAGCCGCCGCCTTATGCCGATCACACCCTGGTCGACCAGGCCGTCGGCGCCGCGCGCCAGCGCGTGCCCGCCGCGGCCGGCTTCGTCAACGCGGTGCTGCGCCGCTTCGTGCGCGAGCGCGACGCGCTGGCCGAGGCCGCGCGGCGCGGCGCGCTCGGCCGCTGGAACCATCCCGAGTGGTGGGTCGAGCGGCTGCGCGCCGACTGGCCGCAGCAATGGCAGGCCGTGCTCGACGCGGACCAGCGCCATCCGCCGATGACCCTGCGCGTCAACGCGCGGCGCGGCGACGCGGCCGGCTATGTCGAGCGCCTGGCCGCGGCCGGGCTCGCGGCCGTCCGGATCGGCCCGCACGCGGTGCAGCTGCGCACGCCGTGCCCGGTGCCGTCGCTGCCCGGCTTCGCCGACGGCGACGTGTCGGTGCAGGACGCAGCGGCGCAGCGCGCCGCGCCGCTGCTGCTGGGCGCCGGCCTGCCCGCGAAGGCGCGCGTGCTCGACGCCTGCGCCGCGCCCGGCGGCAAGACCGCGCACCTGCTCGAGCTGGCGGAGCTCGACGTGCTGGCGCTCGACAGCGACGCGCAGCGCCTGCGGCGCGTGCGCGACACGCTCGACCGGCTGCATCTCGACGCCGCGCTGGTGGCCGCCGATGCGCGCCGGCCGGCCGACTGGTGGGACGGCCGGCCGTTCGACGCGATCTTGCTCGACGCGCCGTGCAGCGCCTCGGGCATCGTGCGCCGCCACCCCGACGTGCGCTGGCTGCGTCGGCCCGACGACATCGGCGCGCTCGCCCGCACGCAGCGCGAACTGCTCGACGCGCTGTGGCCGCTGCTCGCGCCGGGCGGGCGGCTGCTGTACGCCACCTGCTCGGTGTTCCGGGCCGAGGGGCAGGACGTGATCGACGCTTTTTTGCAACGTGGCGGGCCCGATGCCCCGCGCCTCGACCCCGCGTCGCCCGGCCACCTGCTGCCCGTCGCCGACAATTTGCCGACGACGCCGGGCCGCGCTGCCGAGCCCGACGCCGGTGCGCCGGGCGACGGCTTCTTCTACGCCCTGCTGCACAAGCCCAGACCCTGACGCCGCGCTTCGACCCACACCGTGCCCCGCATCGAGACGGTCCGCTGCCCCCAGCCCCGTGCGGTGCACGAGGCGGGCGGCGCCGTGCGCGCCACGGCCGGCCGGCGGCGCGCGCTGCTGGTGCTGTCGGCCGTGCTGCTGGCGGCGGCTGCGGCCGCGCCGCCGGCGCGCGCCCAGGGCATCGAGCTCACGGCGCTGGAGGTGCAGCGCGGCGACGACGGGCTGCTGCTCGACTTCAGCACCCGCTTCAGCCTGCCGCGCGGCGTGGAGGAGGCGCTGCTCAAGGGCGTGCCGCTGCACTTCGTGGCCGAGGCGGCGCTGTACCGCTACCGCTGGTACTGGCGCGACGCGCGGCTGGCGCGCGCCACGCGTTCGTGGCGGCTGAGCTACCAGCCGCTCACCCTGAACTACCGCGTCGCGTTCGGCGCCCTCGCGCAGTCGTACCCCACGCTCGAGGAGGCGCTGGCGGCGGTGCGGCGCAGCGCGCGCTGGCGCATCGCCGACCCGCTGCCGCGCGACGACGACGGCAGCTACTACGTCGAGTTCTCGTACCGGCTCGACCACACGCAGCTGCCGCGCCCGCTGCAGATCGGCGTGGGCGGACAGGCCGAGTGGCAGCTCTCGGTCGAGCGCTCGGTGCCGGTGCCCGAACCCGCGCCGGCCGCCGCGGCACGCTGAACCGACGTGCGCGCCGCGCCTCGCAGCCCGACATGAGCACCAGCGCCAGCCGCTCCTTCCGCTGGGCCGTCGTGGTGTCGGCGGTGGCGGTCGCCGGCGCGGCCTTCGTGCTCGCGTTCCTGCTGTCGATCACCACCGACAACCGCGCCTTCTTCGAGCGCCACTACGGCTGGCTGCTGGTGGTCAACATCGCGCTGGCGGCGCTGCTCGGGCTGGTGATCCTGATCGCGGCGGTGCGCCTGACCGTGCGCGTGCTGCAGCACAAGTTCGGCAGCCGGCTGCTGCTGAAGCTGGCCGGCATCTTCGCGCTGGTGGGCGTGGTGCCGGGCGTGCTGATCTACACCGTGAGCTACCAGTTCGTCTCGCGCAGCATCGAGACGTGGTTCGACGTGAAGGTCGAGGGCGCGCTCGACGCCGGCCTCGTGCTCGGCCGCAGCGCGCTCGACGTGCAGGTGAGCGACCTCGCCAGCAAGACGCGCGCGGCCGCCGAGCGCCTGGCCGAGCAGCGCGCCGCGCTCGCGCCGCTGGCGCTGGAGCGGCTGCGCGAGCAGCTCGGCGCGAGCGAGGTGTCGCTGCTCGGCGGCAGCGGGCAGGTGCTGCTGACGGCCGGCAGCAGCGCGCTCACGCTGGCGCCCGAACGTCCCGCGCTCGCGCTGCTGCGGCAGGCGCGCGCGCAGCGCGTGGTGAGCGCGCTCGAAGGCCTGGACGACGAGAACCCGGCGCTCGCCGCGCAGCAGGCGCGCGTGCGCGCGGTGGCCTTGGTGCCGAGCCCGGAGCTGGCCTTCGGCGCCGACGACCGCTACCTCATGGTGATCCAGCGCGTGCCGCAGGCGCTGGCGGCCAACGCGCTGGCGGTGCAGGCGGCGTACCGCGACTACCAGCAGCGCTCGCTGGCGCGCGACGGGCTGCGCCGCATGTACATCGGCACCTTGACCCTGGCGCTGATCCTCGCCGTGTTCGGCGCGGTGCTGCTGGCCGCGACGCTGGGCCACCAGCTGGCGCGGCCGCTGCTGCTGCTGGCCGAAGGCGTGCGGCAGGTGGCGCGCGGCGACCTGTCGGCCAAGCCGGTGTTCGCGTCGCGCGACGAGCTCGGCGGGCTGACGCGCTCGTTCGCCGAGATGACCGAGCAGCTGTCGGAGGCGCGCGCGATGGTCGAGCGCAGCGTCGCGCAGCTCGAGGCCGCGCGCACCAACCTGCAGACCATCCTCGACAACCTGACGGCCGGCGTGATCGTGTTCGACCGCGACGGGCGCATCGAGACCGTGAACCCCGGCGCCACGCGCATCCTGAAGGCGCCGGTGTCGGCGTACTGCGGGCGCCGCCTCGACGAGGTGCCCGGGCTCGCCGCCTTCGCGCAGGCCGTGAGCCAGCGCTTCGAGCTGCACCGCGTGAGCCCCGAGGCCGGCGAGCGCGACCACTGGCAGGACAGCTTCGACCTGCCGCTGGCCGGCGACGCGCACGGCCAGACCCTGCTGGTGCGCGGTGCCGCGCTGCCCGGGCAGTCGAGCCTGCTCGTGTTCGACGACATCACCGACGTGGTGTCGGCGCAGCGCCAGATCGCGTGGGGCGAGGTGGCGCGGCGGCTGGCGCACGAGATCAAGAACCCGCTCACGCCGATCCAGCTGTCGGCCGAGCGGCTGCAGCTCAAGCTCGAACCGCGGCTCGAGGGCGCCGACCAGGCGATGCTCGTGCGCTCGGTCGGCACCATCGTCGCGCAGGTGCAGGCGATGAAGCAGCTCGTCAACGAGTTCCGCGACTACGCGCGGCTGCCCGCCGCGCAGCTGGTGCCGCTGGACCTGAACGCGCTGGTGGGCGACGTGCTCGCGCTGTACGGAGCCGCGCAGGAGGCCGGGCTGGTCGTGGCCGAGCGCGCGCCCGGGCTGCCGCGCATCGTCGGCGACGCCACGCAGCTGCGGCAGGTGGTGCACAACCTCGTGCAGAACGCGCTCGACGCGGTGGCCGACCAGGACGACGGCCGCGTGCGCGTGGTGACCGAGGCCGCGCGCGACGACGACGGCTCGGTGCGCGCCGTGCTGCTGAAGGTCATCGACAACGGACCGGGCTTCGCCGACAAGGTGCTCAAGCGCGCCTTCGAGCCCTACGTCACCACCACGAGCAAGG
>CAZFET010000200.1:0-1179 GCA_964517545.1 uncultured Burkholderiaceae bacterium | reverse complement strand
CCTCGCGGTGGTGAAGAAGATCGCCGAGGAGCACGGCGCGCGCGTGCGCATCGCCAACCTGCGCGACGACGAGACCGACCCCGACGCCCCGACGCGCGGCGCGCAGGTGTCGCTATCATTCCCGCGACTCGCGCCGGGCGAGGGCGCAGCGTCCGACAGGCCGGCGCACACCGCGCCGGCGCACTGAGAACCCATGGCCACCATCCTTGTTGTTGACGACGAGCTCGGCATCCGCGCGCTGCTGTCGGAGCTCCTCCCCGTCGAGGGGCACCACGTCGACCTCGCCGAGAACGCCGCGCAGGCGCGCGCCGTGCGCGAGCGCGAGCGGCCCGACCTGGTGCTGCTGGACATCTGGATGCCCGACACCGACGGCATCACCCTGCTCAAGGAGTGGGGCGCGGGCGGGCAGCTCAACATGCCCGTCATCATGATGAGCGGCCACGGCACGATCGACACCGCCGTCGAGGCCACCAAGTACGGCGCGATGGCCTTCCTGGAAAAGCCCATCACCCTGCAGAAGCTGCTGCGCGCGGTGGAGCAGGCGCTGGCCAAGCCGTCGCCGCGCGCCGCCGGCGCCGGCGCCGCGCCCGCCGCGGCCGTGCCGCTGGGCCAGCCGCTGCAACGCCACGACGGCGCGCTCACCGTCGAGCAGCAGATGACCGGCGGGCTGCACCTGCCGAACGCCATGCCCGCGATGCTCGGCCCGCAGAGCGAGCAGGTGTTCGAGCTCGACCGCCCGCTGCGCGAGGCGCGCGACGCCTTCGAGAAGAGCTACTTCGAGTTCCACCTCGCCAAGGAAAACGGCTCGATGACGCGCGTGGCCGAGAAGACCGGCCTCGAACGCACGCACCTGTACCGCAAGCTCAAGCAGCTCGGCGTCGACCTCTCGCGCAACCGCCGCGGCGGCGGAGCCTGAGGCCGGCGCGCGTCTATAATCCCGCCTCCCTCAGGCCAAGTAGCTCAGTTGGTAGAGCAGCGGATTGAAAATCCGCGTGTCGGTGGTTCGATTCCGCCCTTGGCCACCAGACGACAAGCACACGGCTCAGGCATATCGCCTGAGCCGTTTGCGTTTTCGGGTGGCGCGGCGTGCGTGCCGGGTGTCGGGGCGGCTGGCCGAGCGGACGGGTCGTGTCTCAGCGCATGGTGTAAGTTCACAGCCCGGAGAGAGCTGAGATGCGC
>CAZFET010000199.1:0-6729 GCA_964517545.1 uncultured Burkholderiaceae bacterium | reverse complement strand
AGCCGGCTGCGCAACTGCTCGCGCATCAGGCGCTCGTCGTCGGCGATGACCGCGGTGATCGTGAGGTCCGTGTCCATCGCTCGATGCTAGCGCGGCGGGGCGAGCGTGCGGTCGCTCACGCGGCGTCGGCCGTGTGCGCGACGTAGGGCACGGTGACCGTCACCACGGTGCCGCTCGGCCGGTTCTCGGCGATCACGAGCGAGGCCTTCGGGCCGTACAGCAGCTGCAGGCGCTCGCGGATGTTGGCGAGCCCCACCCCCGTGCCGGCGGTCGCGGCCTTGCCGAAGCCGAGGCCGGTGTCGGCCACGGTCACGGCCAGCTTGCCGTGCACGATCTCGGCCTTCACCGTCAGCGTGCCGCCTTCGGGCTTGGGCTCGAGGCCGTGCTTGATGGCGTTCTCGACCAGGCTCTGCATCATCATCGACGGGAACTCGGCCGACAGCAGTCCGTCGGGCACGTCGAGCACGACGTTCAGCCGCTCTTCCATGCGCACCTTCAGGATCTCGAGGTAGGGCTTCACCACCGCCAGCTCGCGCGCCAGGTCGCGCGGCGCGCCGCTGGCCCCGGTCTCGCGCATCGTGGGCATGCTCGCGCGCAGCAGCGCGATCAGGTTCTTCTGCATGCGGCTCGCGCGCGCGGGGTCGGTTTCGATCAGGTGGTCGATCGACGCCAGCGTGTTGAACAGGAAGTGCGGCTCGACCTGCGCCTGCATGGCCGCCATGCGCGCCTCGACCACCTGACGCTTGAGCGCCTCGCTCTCGGCCATCTCGGTGGCCACCGCGGCGCGCGCCTCGGCGCGCTGGCGGCCGGCCATCATCACCTTGGCCAGGATCGACAGCACGATCAGCACCATCACGAAGCCGACGAGGTGGTCGCCGAGACGGAAACCCTTGATCACGACGGTGCGCGGCTGGGCATCGCCCAGCGCCTTGCGGATCTCGGTCTTGGCCTCGGCGATGGCGCGGCGGATCTCGTCGGCGTCGGTCACCTCCGGCGGCAGCTTGATGTCGACGACCGGCGCCGGCGGCGCCGGAACCGGCGGCGCGGTGGGCGCCGGCGCCGTGGCCTGGCCCGGCGCCGCAACGCTGGCGGCCGGCGTGCTGGGCGCCGGCCGCGGCGCGACGCGCACGCCGTCGGTGCCGATCGTGACCTCCAGGCCCTGCTGCGCCGTCGGCGGCAGCGGCTTGCGTGGCGGCCTGACCTCGGTGCGGTCGGGCGTGAGCGGCACGGTGAAGGGGGGCAGCTCCGACAGGATGCTGGTCGCGATCACGACCAGCACGGCCAGCAGCGCGAAGCGCTTCCAGCTCAGCGTGCCCAGCCAGGCCGCATATCGTGTGAGCGCACGCCCCGCGGCCGAGGCGCTCCGGCGCGCGGTGCCGAGCACGGAAAAGCTGTAGTGCCGGTCGGCGGTCATGGCGCGCACTGTAGGGCGCGCGTCGGGCAGGACAAGAGGGATTGCGACGCTCTGCGCCGCGGCAGGACCAGACTGCAAGGCCGGCCGACGGGCCGGCGCGCGATCAGATGCCGGTGCCCTGCTGCAGTGCGATCAGGACCAGGAGCATCAGCACGAAGGCGAACTGGGCGAGTCGTTGCTGGTTCATGCTGGCTCGCGGTGGGCGGGCGCTGACGTTCGACGGCGTGTGAGAGAAGTCGCGTCTAGGCTATGCCCGGCGTGAACAATTCGATACCCCTGCACAGGGGGTTCTCCCCCCGGATCGCGGGGGTTCAGTTTCCGGGACGGATACCGATGGGCTCAGCCGCCGTCGCGATGCCGTCGCGCGCGGTCGCTCAGCGCGTTCGGGAAGTACAGCGCCGTCAGGCTGCGACTGTGAACAGGCGTGAAGCCCGCGTCGCGCGCGCCGCTGGCGGCCTGCGCCGGGTCGAGCACGTAGCGGCGCCAGTCGCGCAGCCAGTGGATCTCGTCGCAGGTGTCGAGCAGGCCCATGGTCTCGCCGTCGCCGATCAGGATACCCTGCACGCGAAGCCCGAGCGAGCCGCGCGCGTCGTCGAGCCTGCGCAGCACGTCGGGCGTGCAGCCGAACTCGCCGTCGCTGACGATGAGCAGGTCGGCGCTGGCCCAGCGCCGCTCGTGCACGCGCTCGATCGCCCGTTCGATCGGCGACGCGATGTCGGTGCCGCCGTCGAAGCTCTGGCCCATCAGCTCGAGCAGCGCGTCGAGCCCGGCCGCGTCGAGCGACAGCTCGCGCTCCTGCAGCTCGCCCGGTCCGCCGAAGGCCAGCAGCAGGCAGCGCCGCCGCTCCTGGTGCGCCGTGCGCAGCGCCTGCAGCGCCACCGCCTTGGCCACGTTCTCGGGCGCGCCCTTCATCGACCCGGAGGTGTCGATGGCCAGCAGGATCGGCCCGCGCGCCAGCGCCTCGGGTTGCGGCTGCGCGTGCGCGGCGTGGCGCGCCGACGGGTCCGGCACCTGCTCGACCACCACGGCCTCGCTGTGCCAGGTGAGCAGCCGGCCCTCGGCCATGTGCGCGCGCCACAGCTTGTGCAGCACCGGGTGGCGGATCTGCGCGGCCTCGCTGCCCAGCATGCGCTCGAGGCGGTCGGAGTGGCGGATGCCGCGCAGCTCGCCGGGCGCGTCGGGCAAGGTCGTCTCGCGCACGCGCGTGGCGCTGCGCCGTGGCGCCGCCGCCGCCGGCGCCGGCCGCGGCGGCGGGCGCCGGGCCGGCTCGCGCTGTTCGCGGCCGAGGCGCCGGATCAGCTCGACCAGCGGCTGCAGCTGCGCGAGCAGCGCCGCCACGCGCTGCGCCTCGCGCCACTCGCGGCGGTTGAGCCGGCCTTGCAGCTGGTCCCACTGCAGCTCGGCCAGGTCGCCCAGGCCTTGCAGCAGCGCGAGCAGTTCGTCGTAGCCCGCCTTCTCGAGCGTCCAGGCCTCGCGGAACTCCTGCGCCACCTGCGCGATGGCGTCCGGACGCGCGCGACGCGGCTGCAGGTCGACGATGCGGTCGAGGTGCCAGAGCAGCGTGCGCAGCACCTGCTCGGCCAGCGCCGGCGTCGCGCGCGCGAGCCTCGGCAGCTCCAGCTCGCCGACCGCCGTGCGCAGCGGCGCGAGCGCCTGCGCGTCGCCGAAGTCGGCGTCGGCCGGCGGCAGCTCGCCTTGCAGCAGCGCGTCGAGCCAGCGGCGCAGGTCGGCGAGCCTCGACTCGGCCGATCCCGCCGACGCGATCACGCCGGGCAGCCACAGCGCGCGCGGCAGCGCGTCGAGGCGATGCCAGGGCGCGTCGAGCGCGGACACGCGAGGCCCTCAGGCGCTCAGCGCGACCGGCGCCGGAGCGGCGTCGCCGGCGTGCTCGTCGACCGGCATCGCGGCGAACCCCGCGCGTGCGGCGTCGAGCCGCGCCAGCAGTTCGCGCAAGCGGTCGCGCGTGGCTTCCAGCGCGCCGCACATCGGGGCGGCCAGCTCCGGCGGCAGCCACACGCGCCGGGCGGTGGCCGCGCGAAGCGCGCGACAGCGCGCCTCGATCGGCGCCAGCGGCGCGGCGGCGCGCTCCATCGCTTCGCTCACCTGCGCGACGCGCGCCTGGACGTGCACCGGGCTCCAGCGGCGGCGCAGCTTGTCCTCGAGCGTCGAGGCGACGATGCGCAGCGCGCCGGTGTCGGCGCTCGCGGCCTCGCGTCCGCCGATGGCGCGCGCCAGCGCCAGCTTGCCCGCCGCGCCGTCGTCGTCTTCCGCCGGCATCGAGCGCTCGATCTCGAGCTGCTTCTCGAACGCCTCGACCGCGCGCACGAGCCACGGCATCTCGTCGGGCCGCGCGTCGGCCACGTGCTCGACGAACCAGCGTTGCAGCTCGGGCACCTGCGCCGGCTCGGCGGCCAGCGCGTACGGCAGCAGCCACAGGTCGAGCAGGTCGACGCTGTCGCGGCCCTCGGTCAGCGCCTCGGTGCGCAGCAAGCCGGCCACCTGCCGCCAGCGACGGTCCGACACGCTCCAGCCGCGCTCGCGCATCCAGCCGCGCAGCGCGGCCAGCGCGTCGAGCACCGCATCGGGCAGCGCCACCGACTCGCGCGCGGCCAGCAGCGCCTGCCACTCGTCGCGCGAGACCGGCGCCTCGATCGGCGCCTCGCGCGAGCCGCCCAGCCGGAGCAGCGGCGCGAACGAGTCGTCGCCCACCGGCGCCACCGGCACGCGCAGCAAGAAGCGGTCGTGGAAGGCCAGCAGCGACTCGTCGGCCGGCGGCTCGTTGGTGGCGCCCACCACGCTGATCAGCGGCGTGCGCGCGCGGCCGGCGCCGTTGTCGAACTCGCGCTCGTTGAGCAAGGTGAGCAGCGCGTTGAGGATCGCCGAGTTGGCCTTGAACACCTCGTCGAGGAAGGCGACGCTGGCCGTGGGCAGGTAGCCGTCGACCAGGCGCTCGTAGCGGTCGTCCTCCAGCGCCTTCAGCGACAGCGGCCCGAACAGCTCTTCCGGCGTGGAGAAACGCGTGAGCAGCCGCTCGAAATAGCGCGCGCCGTCGAACGCGCGATGCAGCCGGCGCCCCAGCTCGCTCTTGGCGGTGCCCGGCGGTCCGATCAGCAGCACGTGCTCGCCGGCCAGCGCCGCCAGCAGCGCCAGCCGCACCGCGGTGCCGCGTTCGAGCAGGCCGGCTTCGAGCGCGCCGATCAGCGCGCGCAGGCGGTCGGGGGAGGGCGGGGGCGCTCGCATCGGTTCATTGTCGCGGCAACGGGCGCGCCGTCGTCGACGCAGGTCAAGCGGCGCTCGTGCGGTCCGCGCCCGGCTTGTCGACCGGTGTCTCGCCCGGTGTCATGCCGGACGCGCCGCGCTGCCCGCGCCCCGCTCAGCGCCCCAGCACCCCGCGGATCACGTCCAGCGGATTGACCTTCTTCTTCTCTTCCTGCTGCGCCGGCGCCGCGCTCTCCTCGCGCGTGCCGCCGCCCTGGCTCTCGGCCATCGACGGCATGCCGAGCATGCCCATGGTCACCGACTTCACGCGCACCTTGAGCGCCCACTGCGGCTCCCATGCCGCCTTGGGGTCGCTCGGGCGCGGCGGGTGGGCGAGGTTGAGCTCGCTGCCGTAGCCGATCAGGCGCAGCATCGCGCCGCCGCTGGCGAAGATGCCGCGCGGCACGGTGCAGTTCGTCGTCGCGGCGGGCAGCAGCACCTTCTCGCGCAGCCAGCGGTCGACCGACGGGTTGGTCTGGTAGTCGAGCAGACCGAAGCCGGTGTCGGCCTCCTCGCTCGAGGTCCACAGCACCATCTCGTTCTGGCCGCTGCCCTGGCCCATGCCCGAGACGAACCAGCCGCGCGCGGTGGGCGCGGCGTTCCAGCTCAGCTCGGTGGCGCCGCCGGCGTCCTTCTGCGCCAGCGCGATCGCGGGCATCAGGTCCTGCGCCGGCGGGATCTGGAAGCGGAAGCTCTCGGGCACGCCGGTGCCGCTGAAGCGGTACTCGCCCACCAGCGACGCGGCCGCCGGCACCATGCGCGCGTCGTCCTTGCTCGGCCAGATGGGCCGCCCGACCACCGCGTGCGTGCCGCGCTGCGTGGCGCTGCGCGCGACGAAGAACTTCTGCAGGTCGGCCGGCGACAAGGTCGCGAAGTCGAGCACGCGCGGCTGGCCCTGGCGCACGCTGGCACCGCAGCCCCAGTACAGCAGCAGCTTGCCCTTCGGGCGCTCGTACTCGGGCTCGACCGTCTTGTCGTCGCTGTCCGGCACGGGCCTGGACTGCGACTGCGGCGGCGACTGCAGCTTCAGCGGCGAGTCGAGAAAGCCCGTCGGCACGGCGAGCTGCGCCTCGCGCCGCTGCGGCTGGGCGCGCACCGACAAGGTCACGTCGACCCAGCGGCCGGCGCCGCCCACCTGTGTGCGGCCGAAGTCGTTGCGCGCCGCGCCGCCACCGCCGAGCGCGCCGCCGAGCGCGCCGAGCAGCCCGCCCATGCCGCCGCCACCGCCACCACCAGTCATGGCCATCGGCATGCCGAGCCCGCTGTAGGTGGCGACGTCGATCCAGGCCTGCGCCTGCGGCGGGCTCACGTTGCCTTGCGCCAACGCGGCCGACGTGGCCGCGGCGAGCAAGGCGGTCGAGACTTCGCGCTTCATGTCCTCACCCCCTGCGCGACGGCGGTCGCGCGCATCGGTCCGGTCACTTGTACAGCACCTGCGGCAGCCACAGCCCGATCTGCGGGAACTGGTACAGCAGCACGATCGCGATGATCTGGATGCCCATGAACGGCATCATGCCCGCGAAGATCTGGTTCAGCGTCACGTGCGGCGGGCTCACGCCCTTCAGGTAGAACGCGCTCATCGCCACTGGCGGGCTGAGGAACGCGGTCTGCAGGTTCAGCGCCACCAGCAGGCCGAAGAACAGCGGATCGACGCCGAAGTTGTCGAGCAGCGGAATGAAGATCGGCATGAAGATCACGATGATCTCGGTCCACTCGAGCGCCCAGCCCAGCAGGAAGATGATCGCCTGCGCCGTGATCATGAACCCGACCGGGGAGAGGTTCATGCCGAGCACCCAGCGCTCGATCAGGCCCTGGCCGCCGTGCCGGGCGAAGACGGCGGAGTCCGTAGTTGAAGTGCATGACCGTCCCATCGATGTGAACGCCGCCCGTCCTCGGCGGGGGGGCTCGCGGGCAAGCTGTCCAGGGCGCACGCCAAACCGGAGGAATTGTAACCTCCGGTCCGACCGCCGTAAAGCACGTTATCCGCTCGCCTCGCCTGCGGCTGCGGCTCCCCGCCTCGCTCCGCCCGGGGGATCCCAATATCCGCTCGCCTCGAC
>CAZFET010000198.1:6037-6747 GCA_964517545.1 uncultured Burkholderiaceae bacterium | reverse complement strand
TCGAGAAGCTGATGGGGCTGGTGCTGACGGCCATCGCCGTCGAGATGATCCTCGCGGGTCTGAAGCGCTACTTCTTCGGCGCGTGAGCCGCAGCACCGACCCGCCATGACCACCGCCCGCCGCCGACTGCTCGCCGCCGCAGCGATGCTGGCGTGCGCCGGCCGGGTGCGGGTGCAAGCCGCCGATGCCGGCGCGGTCGACGAGCGCGGCCGCTGGATCGACGCGGCCTTCGAGATGAAGCGCCTCGCCGAA
This sequence comes from uncultured Burkholderiaceae bacterium, assembly GCA_964517545.1. Lineage (GTDB taxonomy): Bacteria > Pseudomonadota > Gammaproteobacteria > Burkholderiales > Burkholderiaceae_C > CAZFET01. The sequence goes on along the minus strand of CAZFET010000198.1, from coordinate 6,495 downwards.
TCGTGGGGCGACCAGCCTTACGGGGCCGTGGTGGTGCTCGACGGGCGCATCGTCGGCGAAGGCCCGAGCCGCGTGGTGCAGCTCGGCGACCCCGACGCGCACGCCGAGCGCGTCGCGCTGCGCGACGCGCAGCGCCGGCTGGGACGGCAGGACCTCGCCGGCGCGCTGCTGGTGTCGACCTCGCGACCGTGCCGCCTGTGCGAGCAGGCCGCGGCGCGAGCCGGGGTCGCGCGCATGCTGCACGGGCGCGACGCGCACGACGCCGGCCGGCCGATGCCCTGAGTCACCGCGGGTCGGCTTCAGCGCCCGCGCTGGTGCGACGGCGCCTCAATCTGCGATTCTGAGAATACATGGCGAAGCAGAGGCGGGCAGTGCTCGATGTGGGGCTGCTCTAGGGGCGTCGAATCGTGGTGACGGGCGCCAATTCTGGCCCTGGTCGGGTCACCGGCGACGTGCTG
>CAZFET010000198.1:0-6027 GCA_964517545.1 uncultured Burkholderiaceae bacterium | reverse complement strand
AACGTCGACAGCAGCAAGGTGAGCACGAGGTACACCGCCGAGATGGCGAGGTAGGGCTCCCAGTAGCGCGAATACGCGCCGGCCACGGTGCGCGCCGCGAGCGCGAGCTCGGCCAGGCCGATGGCCGACACCAGCGACGAGTCCTTCACCAGGGTCACGGCCTCGTTCACCAGCGCCGGCACCATGCGCCGGAAGGCCTGCGGCAGCACAACGAAGCGCATCGCCTGCGCGTGCGTGAGGCCCAGGCTGTACGCCGCCTGCGTCTGCCCGCCGTGGATGCTCTGGATGCCGGCGCGGAAGATCTCCGAGATGTACGCGCCGGCGTTGAGCGTGAGCGCGAGCGCGCCGGAGAAGAACGCGCCGTGCGTCTGCCGGAACTCGCGCGCCGCCTCGCCGGACATCAGCAGCCCGTGATCGGGATGGATCAGGGTCGGCATCAGCGCGAAGTGCACGAGCAGGATCTGCACGAACAGAGGCGTGCCGCGGAAGAAGGTGACGTAGCCGATGGTCACGCCGCGCAACGCGGCGAGCGACCAGCCCAGCGGCTTGGACTGCGGCGGCGGCGCGTCGCGCGAGCTGCTCACCAGGCCGAGCAGCACGCCCAGCGCGAGGCCGGCCGCGATGGCGACGACCGTGAGCTTCACGGTCATCCACAGGCCGGCCACGAACAGCGGCCCGTAGCCGGCCAGGATCTCCCAGCGCAGGTCCACGGGCCGCCCGTCGCGTGCCGAGGCGCGAGGCTTACTTCGACGCCGCCGGCGCCGGTGCCGGGGCCGCCGCCGGCGCAGCGCCGAAGTACTTGGCGTAGATCTGCGCGTAGGTGCCGTCGGCCTTGATGCCGGCCAGGCCCGCGTTGATCTTGTCCAGCAGCTCCGCGTTGCCCTTCTTCACCGCGATGCCGTACTGCTCGGGGGCGAAGGCCTTGTCGGCGACGGTCTTGAACTTCGCGTTCGGGTTGTTCGCGACGTAGTGCACCACCACGCCGTTGTCGGCCACGACCGCGTCGACGCCGCCGGCTTCCAGCTCCTTCAGCGCCAGCGGCGTGGACTCGAAGCGCTTGACGTTGGTGCTGTTCTTGCCCTGCAGCTTGGTCACGACCTCGTCGCCGGTGGTGCCGGTCTGCACGCCGACCTTGAGCTTCTTCAGGTCGTCGAACTTCGTGACCTTGGAGTTCTCCTTCACCGCGATGAGCTGCGCGGCGTCGAAGTAGGGGTTGCTGAAGTCCATGGTCTGCTTGCGCTCGTCGGTGATGGTGATCGACGAGATCAGCAGGTCGCGGTCGCCTTGCTGCAGCGAGTTGAAGATGCCTTCCCACGGCGTGTTGACGAACTTCACCTGGAAGCCCGACTTCGCCGCGATGGCGTTGAGCAGGTCGACCGAGAAGCCGACGATCTCGCCCTTCTCGTTCTGCGACTCGAACGGCGCGTAGGCGGCGTCGGTGCCGACGGTGTAGACCTTGGCCGGCGCGGGCGCGGGAGCGGCGGCCGGCGCGGGGGTCGCGGGCGCGGGCGGCGGCGGCTCCTTCTTGCCGCAGGCGGCGAGCACGATGCCGGCGGCGAGCAGGCCGCAGGTGCGGAGGAAGCGACGGGTGCTGAGTTGCGTCATGGTGGTGAGGGCGTGATGGAGGGGACCCGCTCGTGACGGGAGCGCGAAGTTTAAGCCGCGGCGCCGTCGGAACCTCTCGCCGACCGCGCGTCCAGCGCGTCCAGCTCGGCCTGGCTGAAGCCGGCGCGGCGCCGCGCGGCGAGATTGAACGGCGGCCTGAGGCGCGGCGCCGCGTGCCGCTCGACCAGCAGCGCCTCGTGCGCGAGCGGATCGAGCCCGTCGCGCGCGCAGGCCCAGCGGTACCAGCGGTTGCCGATCGCGACGTGGCCGATCTCGTCGCGCAGGATCACGTCGAGGATCTGCACGGCGCGCGCATCGCCGGCCTGCGCCAGCCGCGCCTGGATGGCCGGCGTGGCGTCGAGGCCGCGCGCCTCGAGCGTGCGCGGCACCAGCGCCATGCGCGCGACGAGGTCGTGCCGCGTCTTCTCGCACATCGCCCACAGGCCGTCGTGCGCGTCGAAGTCACCGTAGTCGTGGCCGAGCGTGCGCAGGTGCTCGCGCAGCAAGCCGAAGTGCAGCGCTTCCTCGCCGGCCACGCGCAGCCAGTCGCGGTAGAACGCATCGGGCAGGCCGTCGAAGCGCCACGCGGCATCGAGCGCCAGGTTGATGGCGTTGAACTCGATGTGCGCGATCGCGTGCAGCAGCGCCGCGCGGCCGTCGCGCGTGAAGGGCGAGCGCTGCGGCACCTGGGCGGGCGGCACGAGCGCCGGCCGCGCCGGCCGCCCCGGCACGGGCTGCGTCGGCACGAGCGCCGCGGCGGGGTCGAGCGGCTCGCCGGCCTCGCTGCGCGTGAGCAGATCGCGGGCAGCCGCGGCCTTGCCGGCCGGGTCGGCCATGCACAACACGTCGAGCGCTCGCCTGCGCAACTCCATCCCTACAATTCTCGCCTCCCTCGTCGTCCCGCCACGCCTTTTTGCAGGAGCATCCGATGGCCGTCTACCGACTCGGCGACGCCGAACCCCGCCTCGCCGAGGGCGCGTGGGTGGCCGAGAGCGCGTCGGTCGTCGGCCGCGTGTCGCTCGGCGTGCGGGCCAGCGTGTGGTTCGGCGCGGTGGTGCGTGGCGACAACGAGTGGATCGTCATCGGCGACGGCAGCAACGTGCAGGACGGCGCGGTGCTGCACACCGACATCGGCTCGCCGCTGCGGATCGGCGCCGGCGTCACGGTCGGCCACCAGGTCACCTTGCACGGCTGCACCATCGGCGACGGCTCGCTGATCGGCATCCAGTCGATCGTGCTCAACGGCGCGCGCATCGGCCGGCACTGCCTCGTGGGCGCGGGCTCGCTGGTCACCGAGGGCAAGGAGTATCCCGACGGGGTGCTCGTGATGGGCCGGCCGGCGAAGGTGGTGCGCGAGCTGACGCCCGAGCAGATCGCCGCGCTCGACCAGGCGGCGCGCGGCTACGCCGAGAAGACGCGGCGCTACGCGTCCACGCTCGTGAAGGTGTCGGCTTGAGCGAGCTGCACAAGTTCCTGTTCGAAGGGCTGCCGGTGCGCGGCATGCTCGTGCGGCTGACCGACAGCTGGCGCGAGACCTTGCGCCGGCGCCAGTCGGCCGGCGGCTATCCGGCGCCGGTGCGCTCGCTGCTCGGCGAGATGGCGGCGGCGGCCACCCTGATGCAGGCGAACATCAAGTTCAACGGTGCGCTCGTGCTGCAGGTGTTCGGCGACGGGCCGGTGCGGCTGGCGGTGGCCGAGGCGCAGCCGGACCTGTCGTTCCGCGCGACGGCCAGCGTGGTCGGCGAGGTCGCCGACGGCGCGCGGCTCGAGGCGATGCTGAACGTGCACGGCCAGGGCCGCTGCGCCATCACGCTCGACCCGAAGGACCGCCGGCCCGGCCAGCAGCCGTACCAGGGCGTGGTGCCGCTGCACGGCGACCGGCGCGAGCCGCTGCAGGAGCTGTCGCAGGTGCTGGAGCACTACATGCTGCAGTCCGAGCAGCTCGACACGCGGCTGGTGCTGGCGGCCGACGACACGCTCGCGGCCGGGCTGCTGATCCAGCGGCTGCCGCTCGAGGGCGAGCACAACCTCGGCGGCACGCCGTGGAAGGCCGGCGACGAGCGCGAGCTGGGGCTGAACGAGCACTTCAACCGCATCGCCACGCTGGCCGCGACGCTCACGCGCGAGGAACTGCTGGGCCTGGACGCGGCCACCGTGCTGCACCGGCTGTTCTGGGAGGAGAACGTGCGCCGCTTCGAGCCGCTGCGCCCGCGCTTCGCGTGCACCTGCTCGCGCGAGCGCGTGCGCCGCATGCTCGAGGGCCTGGGGCGCGAGGAGGTCGACACGATCGTCGCCGAGCGCGGCGACGTCGAGATCGGCTGCGAGTTCTGCGGTCTGCGCTACACCTTCGACGCGGTCGACGTCGGCGAGCTGTTCACCGCGCGCCGCGACCAGCCGCCGGGCTCAGCGACGGTGCAGTGACCCGTCGTCCGTGGCGCTGCCGGGCGCGCCTGGCGCGCTGTCGTCGGGTGCGGTGTCGTCGTCCGTGGTGTCGCGGGCCGGCGTCGCGCGGGCGGTGAGCGACGTGAACAGGTGCCGCTCGCACGAGCCGTCGCCGCAGTGCTCGCACACCCAGCTCCAGCGCGCGCCGGCGGCGCGCGGACGGCGCGCCGCGTCGACCGCGGCGAGCGCCGCCTGCAGGCGCGCGTCGCCGAACCCGGCGATCACGGCGAAGCCGATGCCGCCCAGCGCGAGCTGCCGGCGCACGATCGCATCGACCGGTGCGCGCACGTGCTCGCCGTCGCGCTGGTGGGCGTCGGGCTGCCATGGCAGGTCGAGCGCGGTGAGCAAGGTCAGGTCGCATCGCCGGTGCGCGGCCAGCGCCATCGCGTGCAGCGACGTGTCGGCGAACAGCAGCTCGCTGTAGACGGCGGTCATCAGCGCGGTGGTGTCGGCGACCACGATCTCGTGCGCGGCGGCGGCCGCGTCGATGCGGCGCGTCTGCTCGGCGGCGATCGCGGCCTGCTCGTCGGCGCGCGGCGTGCGCCGCTGCGTGTCGCAGAACTCGCGCAGGTACTCCTGCACCTTCACCGCGTCGTGGCCGCGTCCGCGCAACGCCGCCTCGAGCTGCGCGACGAGCGTGGTCTTGCCGGTGCTCTCGGCACCGACGACCGCGATCACGAAGCCGCGTGCCATCCGGCGTGCCCCCGCGTCAGGCCCGCTGCGCGCCGCGGCGCGCGAGCGCCTGCCACGCGCGCCAGCCGGCCACGGCCATCGCGGTGAACAGCGCGTACAGCAGCACCGTCAGCCACAGCCCCTTCCACGCGAACAGTCCGACGCTCACGACGTTGACCACGATCCACGCCGGCCAGTTCTCGACGTACTTGCGCGCGAGCAGCCACTGCCCGGCCACGCTGCCCGCGGTGGGGAAGGCGTCCCAGTAGGGCACGTCGGTGTCGGTGAAGCGGTCGAGGAAGAGGCCGAGCAGCGGCCACGCCGCGAGGGCGAGCGCGATCACGACGGCGAGCCCGCGCGGCGAGAGGCTGCGCACGCGCAGCGCCGATCCGTCGGGCAGGGTGCCGCGCAGCCACTGCCACCAGCCCCAGCCGGCCACCAGCGCGAAGAAGATCTGCAGGCCGGCCTCGCCGTACAGGCGGCTGTCGAAGAACAGCGCGAAGTACAGCAGCGAACTCGCGATGGCGAGCGGCCAGGCGAGAGGATTGACGCGGATGTTGAGCACGACCATCGCCACCGCGAGCGCGAAGGCCACGATCTCCAGCCACGTGACCGGGCTGCCCCATACGGTGAAGGCCGCCGCGAACAGCGGCCGGATCGCGTCCATCTGGGCGGACCGGCGGCGCGGCGCGTCAGCGGCGCGGCGAGATCTGCACGAGCATCTCGTCGGGCTTGACCATGCCGAGGTAGAGCCGCGCGCGTTCCTCGACCATCTCGAGCCCTTCCTTCAGGTCGCGCACCTCGGCGGCGAGCTGCGCGTTGCGCGCGCGCGCCGCCTCGTTGATGTCGCGCTGCTGCGCGAGCTGCCTGTGCAGCTGCATCGTGCGCGGCAACCCGCCCTTGCCGAACCACAGGTCCAGCTGCACCAGCACCAGCAGTGCGGCGAGGGCGAGGGTGACGTACTTCACCGCAGGTTGTAGAACGCCGCGCGGCCGGGATACACCGCCACGTCGCCGAGGTCTTCCTCGATGCGCAGCAGCTGGTTGTACTTGGCGATGCGGTCGCTGCGGCTCATCGAGCCGGTCTTGATCTGGCCGGCGTTGGTGCCCACCGCGATGTCGGCGATCGTCGAGTCCTCGGTCTCGCCGGAGCGGTGGCTGATGACGGCCGTGTAGTTGGCGCGCTTGGCCATCTCGATGGCGGCGAAGGTCTCGGTCAGGGTGCCGATCTGGTTGATCTTGACCAGGACCGAATTGGCGATGCCCTGCTGGATGCCCTGCTTGAGGATCTTCGGATTGGTGACGAAAA
>CAZFET010000197.1:1874-6748 GCA_964517545.1 uncultured Burkholderiaceae bacterium | reverse complement strand
GCCACGCCGGGGCGGATGTCGTAGCTCGCGTGGCCGTGGCCCTGCGGGTCGATGCGGCCGATCTCGGCCCACGCCGGCTCGTCCGGCGTCACCGGCCGCGGGCCCTGCGCGCCCACGCCGACGCGCGGCATCACGAGCGGCACGGTGCGCGGCGCGCGCGCCCACTCGAGCAACGCGGCCGCGCGGTCGAAGCGCGCGATGGCCTCGAGCGTCTTCTGCGTCGGCGTCATCAGCTTGAACGCGTCGCCCTCGCCCGCGCGCGCCAGCGCGTCGGCTGGCGACATCCAGCGGTGCTCCACCGCCTCGATCCCGTCGTGCGACACGGTCTGCGCGGGCGGCGCCTCGGCGATGAAGAAGCGGGTGTCGAAGCGCTTGGCGCGCCCCGGCGGCGTGAGCCAGTGGCTGAAGTAGGCGAGCCGGTCGGCCGCGACCGTGAGCCCCTCGTCGCGGCACAGGTCGGCCATCGAGCGCTCGCCGCGGTGCAGCTTCGCGCGCCAGTCGGCGAGCTGCGCGGCGGCATCGCGCGCCGGCGCGAGCAGCACGCCGGGCGCGTCGTACGCGAACAGCAGGCCCGACTCCTCGAAGCACTCGCGGACCGCGGCCACGAAGTAGCCGATGCCGCCCGACTCGAGCCCGAGCAGACGGCTGGCCTGCGCGTCGTCGAGCCCGCTGCACAGTGGCGCGGCGTCGCGGTCGCGCGCGTCGACGATGCCGCCGGGGAACACCCACGCGCCGCTGTTGTGGTCGCCGCGCTCGGCGCGCCGCAGCAGCAGCACCTCGAAGCCCACCGGCGCGTCGCGCACCACCACCAGGGTGGCCGACGCGCGCGGCGGGCGCGCCGCCGGATCGGCCGCCGCGGCAGCGACCGAGGCAGGTGAAGCGGCCGAAGCGGGTGAGGCCGTGCGGTCGTCGTTCATGTCCGCCGATGATGCCAGCGGCGCCGCGCGGCGCGCTGGCGGATCGCGCCGCCAGCGCGAGCGAGGTCGCGGCGACGAAGGTGAACCGGTCGGTCCCCGGGGGCTCGACAGGGGGGCGACTGCGGTCGATCGTTCGTGGGAGTCGTCGGATCTCCGGCGCCTCGGCCGCCGTGCCGGTCGCGCCGGTCGCGCCGGTCGTGCCGGTCGTGGCGCCGCACGAAGGCCATCGAGCATTCCAAGCGTGACGACCCCTCGATCACCGTTCGGGCTGAGCTTGTCGAAGCCCCCGTACGTCGTGAGCCTGTCGAACGAGCTGAGCTTGTCGAAGCCCCACCACCGCCGTCGCGAGGGCTTCGACAGGCTCGGCCCGAACGGAAGGTGTCGCGGTCTCGCACCAAGGAAAGCCCGATGGATGCCGTGCCGGCGACGGGCCATCGGCAGCCGGCGCGACGCCGCAGCGCCTCACCACGGATCGACGAAGCGCGGCCCCGGCTCGCCGATGCGCGCCGACTCCAGCCCGCGCGCCAGCCAGCCGCGCGTGTCGGCGGGGTCGATCACGGCGTCGATCTCCAGGGTGGCTGCCATGTTCACCGCGCGGCCCTTGGCGTACTGCTCGGCGACGAGGCGCTCGTACAGCGCGTCGCGCCCGGGGCCTTCGGGCAGCGCCTCGAGCTCGCGCCGGTAGCCCAGCCGCACCGCGCCCTCGAGCCCCATCGCGCCGAACTCGCCGCTCGGCCAGGCCGCGGTGGCCACCGGCGCGTGCAAGCTGCCGCCGGCCAGGGCCATCGCGCCCAGCCCGTAGCCCTTGCGCAGCACCAGCGCGAACCACGGCACGCGGCGCTGCGCGGCGGTCACGAACATGCGGCTCGCGTGGCGCACCTGCGCGCGCGCCTCGGTCTCGGGGCCGACCATGAAGCCGGGCGTGTCGATCAGCGACACGAGCGGCAGCCCGTGCGCATCGGCGAGCTGCACGAAGCGCGCCGCCTTGTCCGCCGCGTCGGGGTCGATCGCGCCGCCGAGCACGGCCGGATCGCTCGCCAGCACCGCCACCGGGCGCCCCTCGATGCGCGCCAGCGCGGTGAGCACCGCGCCGCCGAAGCCGGCGCGCAGCTCGAGCAGCGCGTCGACGTCCACGATGCCGCGCAGCAGCGCGCGCACGTCGTACACGCGGCTGCGGTTCGCGGGCAGCGCATCGCGCAGCGCGAGCGGGTCGGCCGGCGCGCGCCACTCGTGCACGCGACCCTGGAAGTACGCGAGGTAGCGCTTCGCCGCGGCCACCGCCTGCGCCTCGTCGTCGACCAGCACGTCGATCACGCCGTTGGCCCACTGCACCGCGCTCGGGCCGATCTCCTCGGGCTTGAAGCGGCCGAGGCCGCCGCCCTCGACCATCGCCGGCCCGCCCATGCCGATGTTGGCGTTGCGCGTGGCGATGACCACGTCGCAGCAGCCGAGCAGCGCGGCGTTGCCCGCGAAGCATCGGCCCGAGACGACGCCCACCACCGGCACGCGCCCGCTCAGCGCGGCGAAGCTCGCGAAGGTGGGCACGTGCAGCCCGGCGACGATCGGCACGTCGGTGTCGCCCGGCCGGCCGCCGCCGCCTTCGGCGAACAGCACGACCGGCAACCGCTGCGCGAGCGCCACGCCGAGCAGGCGGTCGGTCTTCTGGTGGCTGCGCAGGCCCTGCGTGCCGGCGAGCACGGTGGCGTCGTAGGCCAGCACCGCGCAGCGCGTGCGCTGCGCGCCGAACCACGCGCCGTTGACCGAGCCGATGCCGGTGACGATGCCGTCGGCCGGCGTCTGCGCGATCAGCTCGTCGGCGCTGCGGCGGCTGGCCTGCGCAGCGACGGCCAGCGCGCCGTACTCGACGAAGCTGCCCGCGTCGCACAGGTCGGCGATGTTCTCGCGCGCGCTGCGCTGGCCGGCCGCGTGCCGCCTGGCCATCGCGTCGGGGCGCGCCGAATCGAGCGTGGCGGCGTGGCGCGCGAGCACCTCCTGCAGGTCGGCACGCAGCGCGGACGACGGCTCGCGGCCGTGCGCCTCTGCGCCGGCGGGCTCGGGCGCCGACGGAGCCGCGGCGGCCGGCTCCAGGCGCAGCAGCGCGTCGCCCTCGGACACCATCTCGCCTTCGCGCGCCAGCAGCTCGGCCACGCGCGCGTCGGCCGGCGCGCGCAGCTCGTGCTCCATCTTCATCGCCTCGATCACCGCCAGCAGCGCCCCCGCGCGCACGCGGTCGCCCGCGCGCACGGCGATCTGCACGACGGTAGCGGCGGTGGGGGCCTTCAGCAGCATCGGCAACCGTGCGTGCGACGGCGGTTCATGCAGTGTCTCCTCGTCGAGAAACGTCATGGCGAGTTTATTGAGCTTTCCATGAGGCGATGCGCGACAGCGGCACGGTCCGTTCGGTGATCGAGCTGTCGTCACTTCCTCGAAGGCTCAATAGACTGCAGCGTCATGAACCGACTCTCCGCCGACCAGGCCGCGGCGCTCGTCGCCGACGGCAGCACCGTGGTCTGCGCCGGCTTCGTGGGGGCCGGCCACGCCGAGGCCGTGAGCGCCGCGATCGAGCGCCGCTTCCTCGCCACCGGCCGGCCGCGCGGGCTCACCTTGCTGTACGCCGCCGGCCAGGGCGACCGCGGCCATCGCGGCGTCAACCACTTCGGCCACGCCGGGCTGGTGCGGCGCGTGATCGGCGGGCACTGGATCTCCGCGCCGAAGCTCGGCCGGCTGGTGAACGACGACGCGATCGAGGCGTGGAACTGGCCGCAGGGCGTGATCTCGCACCTGTACCGCGCGATCGCCGGCGGCAAGTCGGGCGTGGTCACGAAGATCGGGCTGCACACCTTCGTCGACCCGCGCCGCGGCGGCGGCGCCCTCACGCCGCGCACGACCGAGCCGCTGGTGCAGCTCGTCACCCTGGCCGGCGAGGAGCAGCTGTTCTACCCGAGCCTGCCGGTGCACGTGGCGCTGATCCGCGCGACCACGGCCGACGCGCGCGGCAACCTCGGCACCGAGGGCGAACCGTTCCACCAGGACCTGCTCGCCATCGCGCAGGCCGCGCGCAACTCCGGCGGCGTGGTGATCGCGCAGGTCAAGCGCATCGTGCCGGCCGGCACGCTGAACCCGAACCTCGTGCGCGTGCCCGGCATCCTGGTCGACCACGTGGTGGTGGCCGAAGACCCGGCCGAGCACTGGATGACCTTCGGCGAGGAATACAACCCCGCCTACACCGGCGAGCTGCCGCCGCCGGCCGACGACGCGCCGTTCGAGCCCACGCCGCTGGTCGTGCGCAAGCTCATCCAGCGCCGCGCCTTCGAGGAGCTGCGCCGGCTGCGTGCACCGGTGGTCAACCTCGGCGTCGGCATGCCGGCCGGCCTGGGCGTGATCGCGCGCGAGGAAGGCCACCGCGACTTCACGCTCACCGTCGAGGCCGGCCCGATCGGCGGCACGCCGGCCGACAAGCTGAGCTTCGGCGCGAGCGCGTACCCCGAGGCGGTGATCGACCACGCGGCGATGTTCGACTTCTACGACGGCGGCGGGCTGGACATCGCCTTCCTCGGGCTGGCCGAGTTCGACCCCGAGGGCAACGTCAACGTCAGCCGCTTCGGCGACAAGGTGGCCGGCGTGGGCGGCTTCATCAACATCACGCAGAGCGCCAAGCGCGTGGTGTTCATGGGCACGCTCACCGCCGGCGGGCTCGACGTGCGCATCGGCGAAGGCCGGCTGGCCATCGTGCGCGAAGGCCGCACGCGAAAGCTGGTGCCCGAGGTGCAGCAGCTCAGCTTCAACGGCCCGTACGTCGCGGGCCTCGGCCGCGAGGTGACCTACGTGACCGAGCGCGCGGTGTTCGTGCTGCGCGACGGCCGGCTGGTGCTGAGCGAGATCGCGCCGGGCCTCGACCTGGAGCGCGACGTGCTCGCCGCCTGCGGCGCGCCGGCGGCGCTGGCGCGCGAGCTGCGC
>CAZFET010000197.1:0-1864 GCA_964517545.1 uncultured Burkholderiaceae bacterium | reverse complement strand
CTGCGCACGATGGACGCGCGGCTGTTCCGCTGAGCCGGCCGGCTACGATCGGCGCCTTCGCGGCATCCACGGAAGGACCCCATGGCCGGAGCCAGCCTGCTCGCGCTGCTCGACGACATCGCCAGCGTGCTCGACGACGTGGCGACCATGACCAAGGTCGCCACCAAGAAGACCGCCGGCGTGCTGGGCGACGATCTCGCGCTCAACGCGCAGCAGGTCAGCGGCGTGAAGGCCGAGCGCGAGCTGCCGGTCGTGTGGGCAGTGGCCAAGGGCTCGACCGTCAACAAGGCCATCCTCGTGCCGGCGGCGCTGGCGATCAGCGCCTTCGTGCCGTGGGCGGTGACGCCGCTGCTGATAGCCGGCGGCCTGTTCCTCTGCTACGAGGGCTTCGAGAAGCTCGCGCACCGCTTCATGCACTCGAAGGACGAGGACGCCGCGCACCGGGCGGCGCTGGCGCAGGCGGCCGCCGACCCCGCCGCCGATCTGGTGGCGTTCGAGCGCGACAAGATCAAGGGCGCGGTGCGCACCGACTTCATCCTGTCGGCCGAGATCATCACCATCGCGCTCGGCACCGTGGCCGACAAGCCCTTCGGCACGCAGCTCGCGGTGCTGACGGGCATCGCGGTCATCATGACCGTGGGCGTGTACGGGCTGGTGGCCGGCATCGTGAAGCTCGACGACGCGGGGCTGCACCTGAGCCGGCGCGCCAACGCGTTCGCGCAGGCCGTCGGCCGCGGCCTGCTCGCCGCCGCGCCGTGGCTGATGAAGGGCCTGTCGGTGGCGGGCACCGCGGCGATGTTCCTCGTCGGCGGCGGCATCCTCGTGCACGGCATCCCGGCGCTGCATCACGCGGTCGACGCGGTCGCCGCGCGTGCGGGGGCGCTCGCCTTCGGCGTGCCGCTGGCCGGCGACGCGCTCGCCGGCCTCGTCGCCGGCGCGCTCGCGCTGGCCGCGGTGAGCGCGGTGCAGCGGCTGCGCCGTCCAGGACGACAATCGGCCGCATGAACGCCCATCTGTTCGACGACCCCGCCGCGGCGCTGGCGCGCGTGCGCGAGCTCTACGAGCTCGAGACCGCGCGCCTGCGCGACGCGCTGCACCGCTTCGTCGGCGGCGAGACGCCGGCCGAGCGCGTGCGCGCCTTCTACCCGCGCGTGCGCGTGACCACCGAGACCGTCGCGCGCGCCGACTCGCGCCTGGCCTACGGGTTCGTGGCCGGGCCGGGCACCTACGAGACCACCCTCACGCGGCCCGACCTGTTCGGCGACTACTTCCTCGAGCAGTTCGCGCTGCTGCTGGCCAACCACGGCGTGCCGCTCGAGGTGGACCTCGGCGGCGAGCCGATCCCGGTGCACTTCTCGCTGGCCGAGCACGACCATCTCGAGGGTTCGCTCACGCCGCTGCAGCGGCTCGCGCTGCGCGACCTGTTCGACCTGCCCGACCTGGGCGCGATGGACGACGGCATCGCCAACGGCACCTGGGAGAGCGGCCCCGGCGAGCCCAAGCCGCTGGCGCTGTTCACGGCCGCGCGCGTCGACTACTCGCTGCACCGGCTGCGCCACTACACCGGCACGCGGCCCGAGCACTTCCAGAACTTCGTGCTGTTCACGAACTACCAGTTCTACATCGACGAGTTCGTGCGGCTCGGGCAGGAGCTAATGGGCCAGCCGCCGGGCGACGACGGCTACATCGCCTTCGTCGAGCCGGGCAACGTGGTCACGCGCCGCGCCGGACGCGCGGCCGGGCCCGACGACGCGCTCGGCGCGCCGCCGCCGCGCCTGCCGCAGATGCCGGCGTACCACCTGGTGCGGCCCGACCGCAGCGGCATCACCATGGTCAACATCGGCGTGGGCCCGGCCAACGCCAA
>CAZFET010000196.1:0-6758 GCA_964517545.1 uncultured Burkholderiaceae bacterium | reverse complement strand
AGCGGCGCAGCCGATTCGCTTCTGGGCGAACAAGTACAAGACCAAGTTCAACGAGGACCCGACCGTGTTCTCGGTGTACGGCTACTCGATCATCGACCTGTTCATCCGCGCCGCGCAGAAGGCCGGTCCGAACCTCACGACCGAGAGCTTCATCAAGGCGATGGACACGATGGTCGTGCCGCCCGACATCTTCGGCAGCGCCGAGGCGACCTACGGCCCGAACAAGCGCCTGGGCAGCGACGCCTCGCGCCTGTCGCAGATCGTCGACGGCAAGTGGAAGGTGGTGTCGGACTACGTGCGTCCGCAGTGACGGCGCTCTGAGCGCCCCAGGGCCGGCCCTGCCGGCCCGCCCCCCGAGGGGGTTCAAGTCGAGTGGCGGAGCCACATCGACTTGAGAGCAGCGCCGCCGCGCGCCCGCGACGGCGGCCGCCATCGGCATCGGTCCATGCACAAGGGGCTGCCTCGGCAGCCCCTTTTCATTGCCGATTCGATCGATACTGCCGGCCATGGGCGCCCGGCCCACGAGAAGTACGAGGAGACGGACATGAACGCACCCGAGGCGCTGCGGCCGGTCGAGCCGGCGGCGGCCGAGATCATCGGCCAGCTCGTCGAGACCATCCGCGCGAAGCTGCCCGCCGACCAGTCGCCCGAGGCCGCGGAGTTCGTCCGGCAGTACTACGGCCAGGTGGCCGCCGAGGACCTGGCCGAACGCAGCCTCGACGACCTGTACGGCGCGGCGCTGTCGCACTGGCACTTCGCGCGCGTGTTCGCCGGCGGCGCGCCGAAGCTGCGCGTGTACAACCCGCGGCTCGAGGAACACGGCTGGCAGTCGACGCACACCGTGATCGAGATCGTCAACGACGACATGCCGTTCCTGGTCGACTCCATCACGATGGAGGTCAACCGCCAGGGACTGACCTTGCACCTGATCGTGCACCCGGTCATGAAGGTGCGGCGCGACCCCGAGCACCGGCTCGTGGCGCTGGCGCGCGACCGCGCCGAGCCCGAGGGCCGCTTCGAGTCGCTGATCCACGTCGAGGTCGACCGCCGCACCGACCCCGCGCAGCTGCAGGCCCTGCACGACGGCCTGCTGCGCACCCTGGGCGACGTGCGCGCGGCGGTCGAGGACTGGCAGCCGATGCGCCGCCGCCTGGTCGACACCGTCGAGGCGATGGAGAAGGAGCCGCCCGCGGCGCGCTCGGACGACATCGCCGAGGACTTCGCCTTCCTGCGCTGGCTCGCCGACGACAACTTCACCTTGCTCGGCTGCCGCGACTACGACCTCGTGCGCGACGCCGACGGCGGCGACATGCTGCGGGTGGTGCCCGGCTCGGGCCTCGGCATCCTGCGCGACCGCGGCGAGGCCGTGCCGTCGGCGAGCTTCGCGGCGCTGCCGCCCGGGCTGCGCGCGCTGGCGCGCGACCCGCGGCTGCTCGTGCTGACCAAGTCGAACGCGCGCGCCACCGTGCACCGGCCCGGCTACATGGACTACCTCGGCATCAAGCGCTTCGACGCGCAGGGCCAGGTGACCGGCGAGCGGCGCTTCCTCGGGCTGTACACGTCGACCGCCTACAACACCAACCCGTCGCAGATCCCGCTGCTGCGCCGCAAGGTCGCGGCCGTCACCGAACGCGCGGGCTTCCTGCCCAGGAGCCACGCGGCCAAGACGCTCACCACCATCCTCGAGCAGTACCCGCGCGACGAGCTGTTCCAGATCAGCGTCGACGAGCTGTACGCCACCGCGATGGGCATCGTGCGCCTGGGCGAGCGGCAGCGCACGCGGCTGTTCGTGCGGCGCGACGTGTTCGGCCGCTTCTGGTCGTGCCTGATCTACGTGCCGCGCGAGAACTACAACACCGACCTGCGCGCGCGCATGCAGGCGCTGCTGACCGAGATCTTCCAGGGCACCTCGTCGGAGTTCTCGGTGCAGTTCTCCGACTCGCCGCTGGCGCGCGTGCTGATCGTGGTGCGCACGCGGCCGGGCGCCGACCCGCAGGTCGACGTGCGCGAGGTGGAGCAGCGCCTCGTGCGCATCGCGCGGCGCTGGGACGACGAGCTGCGCGAGGCCCTGCTCGAGGCGCACGGCGAGGAGCGCGGCAACGCGCTGTTCGCGCGCTACGCGGCCGGCTTCGCCGCCGGCTACCGCGAAGAGCACGCGCCGCGCATGGCGGTGCGCGACATCGAGCTGATGGAGGCGCTCGACGGCCCCGACGCCATCGCGATGAGCCTGTACGTGCCGCTCGAGGCGCCGCCGGGGCGGCTGCGCTTCAAGCTCTACCGCGCGGGCCAGCTCGCGCCGCTGTCGCAGACCCTGCCGATGCTCGAGCACATGGGCGTGCAGGTGCTCGAGGAGCGGCCGTTCGAGGCGCGGCGCAGCGACGGCGCCGAGATCTGGATCGACGACTTCGGCATGAGCGTGCCGGGCGCCGACGAGATCGACGTCGAACGCCTGCGCGGCCGCTTCCAGGACGCCTTCCTGCGCTGCTGGCGCGGCCACAACGAGAACGACGACTTCAACCGCCTGATCCTGCGCGCCGGGCTCGATTGGCGCGAGGTGATGGTGCTGCGCGCCTACGCGCGCTACATGAAGCAGGCCGTCTTCACGTTCAGCCAGTCGTACATCGAGCAGGCGCTGGCCGCGCATCCCGCCATCGCGGCCGACCTGGTGGCGCTGTTCCGCGCGCGCTTCGACCCCGTGCTCGGCGACGGCCGCGACGAGCACGAGGCGCGCATCGCCGGGCGCATCGAGGCCGCGCTCGACGGCGTGTCCAACCTCGACGAGGACCGCATCCTGCGCCAGTACCTGGCGCTGATCGAGGCGACCCTGCGGACCAACTTCTACCAGCGCGACCGCGACGGCGAGCCGAAGCCGGTGCTGTCGTTCAAGTTCGACCCGTCGAAGGTCCCGGCGCTGCCCGAGCCGAAGCCGATGTTCGAGATCTTCGTGTACTCGCCGCGCGTCGAAGGCGTGCACCTGCGCGGCGGCAAGGTCGCGCGCGGCGGGCTGCGCTGGTCCGACCGGATGGAGGACTACCGCACCGAGGTGCTCGGCCTGGTGAAGGCGCAGATGGTCAAGAACGCGGTGATCGTGCCGGTGGGCTCCAAGGGCGGTTTCGTGCTCAAGCGCCCGCCCGCGGCGAGCGACCGCGAGGCGCTGATGAAGGAGGGCATCGCCTGCTACCAGGCCTACCTGCGCGGGCTGCTCGACCTGACCGACAACCTGGTGGGCGGCCAGGTGGTGCCGCCGCCGTCGGTGGTGCGTCACGACGGCGACGACCCGTACCTCGTGGTGGCGGCCGGCGGGGGCACCGCCACCTTCTCCGACAGCGCCGACGGCGTGGGCGCGGAGTACGGCTTCTGGCTGGGCGACGCCTTCGCCTCGGGCGGCTCGGCCGGCTACGACCACAAGAAGATGGGCATCACCGCGCGCGGCGCATGGGAGTCGGTCAAGCGCCACTTCCGCGCGCTCGGCCGCGACACGCAGAGCCAGGACTTCACCGTGGCCGGCGTGGGCGACATGTCGGGCGACGTGTTCGGCAACGGCATGCTGCTGTCCAGGCACATCCGGCTGGTCGCGGCGTTCGACCACCGCCACATCTTCATCGACCCGAACCCCGACGCGGCGGCGAGCTACGTCGAGCGCGAGCGGCTGTTCCGGCTGCCGCGCTCGTCGTGGGCCGACTACGACGCGACCTTGATCTCCGAGGGCGGCGGCGTGTGGCCGCGCAGCGCCAAGTCGATCGCGCTGCCGCCGCAGGCGCGCGCGGCGCTGGGCCTCGAGGCCGAGCAGCTCACGCCGGCCGAGCTGATGCGCGCCATCCTGCTCGCGCCGGTGGACCTGTTCTACAACGGCGGCATCGGCACCTACGTCAAGTCGTCGGCCGAGACGCACGCCGAGGTGGGCGACCGCGCCAACGACGCGATCCGCGTCAACGGCGCCGAGCTGCGCTGCAAGGTGGTGGCCGAGGGCGGCAACCTCGGCTGCACGCAGCGCGGGCGCATCGAGTTCGCGCTGCGCGGCGGGCTGGTCAACACCGACGCGATCGACAACTCTGCCGGCGTCGACTGCTCCGACCACGAGGTCAACATCAAGATCGCGCTGAACGCCGTGGTCGCCGAAGGCGAGCTCACGCCGAAGCAGCGCGACAAGCTGCTGGCCGAGATGACCGACGACGTGGCCGCGCTGGTGCTGCGCGACAACTACTTCCAGAACCAGGTGCTCGGGGTGACGCGTTCGCGCGGCGTCGAACTGCTCGACGAGCAGGCCCGCTACCTGCGCCATCTCGTGGCGAGCGGGCGGCTCAACCGCCGCCTCGAGTTCCTGCCCGACGACGACACGCTCGCCGAACGCCGGCAGGCCGGCATCGGCCTGACCGCGCCGGAGCTCGCGGTGCTGCTGGCGTACTCGAAGATGGAGCTGTTCGACCGCGTGCTCGCCTCCGACGTGCCGGAGGACCCGTTCATCGCGACGTCGCTGCAGCGCTACTTCCCGAAGGCGCTGCGCGAGCGCTTCGGGCCGCAGCTGGCGAAGCACCCGCTGCGGCGCGAGATCATCGCCACGCACGTGGCCAACAGCATGATCAACCGCGTGGGGCCGACGTTCGTGCATCGGCTGCACGAGGAGACGGGCGCCGCGCCGCCCGACATCGTGCGGGCCTACATCGGCGCGCGCGAGGTGTTCGACCTGGTGTCGCTGTGGGCGGCGAACGAGGCGCTCGACAACCGCATCGCGGTCGACACGCAGAACGAGATCGTGCTCGCCACCGTGCGGCTGCTGGTGCGCGGCACGGTGTGGCTGCTGCATCACCGCGACGCGCTGCGCGACCTCGACGCGACGATCCGCCGCCTCGCGCCCGGCGTGGCCGAGGTGGGCGCCGGTCTCGAGCGCTGGCTCGCGCCGCACGAGCGCGCGATGCTCGACGCCGACACCGCGCGCCTGGCCACGCGCGGCGTGCCCGACGCGCTGGCCGCGCGCGTCGCGCGGCTGGAGTCGCTGTTCTCCGGGCTCGACATCGTGGAGGTGAGCGGCGAGACGGGCCGCCCGGTCGAGACCGTGGCCGGCGTCTACTTCGGCGTCGGCGGCCGGCTCGACCTCGGCTGGCTGTCGCATCAGATCGGCGCGCTGCCGGCCGAGACGCACTGGCAGGGCCTCGCGCGGGTGGCGCTGCGCGACGACCTGTCGTCGCTCGCGCGCGCGCTGGCCAGCTCGGTGCTGCGCGGCGGCGATGCGTCGGCCGCGCCGGCGCTGATCGAGCGCTGGGAGTCGCAGCGCCCGTTCCAGCTCGGACGTTGCCGGCAGCTGCTGGCCGACCTGAAGCCGGCCGCGTCGCTCGACATGGCGATGCTGTCGGTGCTGCTGCGCGAGCTGCGCGCGCTGGTGTAGCGCGGGCGCGGCGGGCGGCCGCGTCAGCCTTCGCCCGCGAGGTGGTCGATGAAGACGCGCAGCTTCGGCGGCACGTGGCGCGTCGGCGCGTAGACGGCGTGCACCACGCGATCGGCGTAGGCGCCGCGCATCTGCCAGCGCGGCAGCACGCGCACCAGCGTGCCGGCCTCGAGCGAGCCGGCGGCCGTGAAGTCCGGCAGCAGGCCGAGGCCCAGGCCGGCCTCGGCCGCCGTCAGGATCACCGAGCCGTTGTTGGCCGTCATCGGCCCCGACACCTGGACGCGCGCGTCGCGCCGGCCGTCGCTCATGTGCAGGTCGCCGGTGAAGTCGCCGTAGCCGAGCACGACGCACGCGTGCTTCGCCAGGTCGGCGGGCGTGCGCGGCGTGCCGTGGCACTTCAGGTAGGCAGGCGAGGCGACGAGCACGAACGACGCGCGCGTGAGCGGGCGCGCCACGAGCCCCGGCGGCAGGCTGGAGGCGATGCGCACGGCCACGTCGAGGCCTTCCTCGACCAGGTCGACGAGCCGGTCGGTCAGGGTGAGCTGCACCTTCACGTCGGGCCAGCGCTGCAGGAAGGTCGCGATGCGCGGCGCGAGCCAGCGCTGGCCGAACACGATCGGCGCGCTCACGGCCAGCCGCCCCACCGGCGCGCTCGCGTGGCGGCCCGCCGCGGCCCTGACGTCGCGCGCGGTCTGCGCGATCAGCGCGCAGCCGGCATGCACTTCCTCGCCCAGTTCGGTGGGCGTGACCGCGCGCGTGGTCCGGTGCAACAGCTTGCCGCCCATGTGCGCCTCGAGCCGGCTGACGGCCCGGCTCACGGCCGAGCTCGTGACCCCCAGCTCGCGCGCCGCGCGCGTGAAGCTGCGCAGGTCCACCACCTTCGCGAACACGACCATCTCGGTCAGCAGTTCCATCGGGCTCCCTCGCGCCGTGCACGCGCGGCGCGCGCTGCCCGGCGGCGGCGCGCGCGCCGATTGTTGAGGCGACGGCAGCACAGCTGTGCCGCGCCGACGGATTGTCGGCCAGGGCAGCCGCTGGCAACGTGACGGCCTCGAACGCGCCCGACACGCGGCGCTCACCGGACCCCGCACGACATGGACTCCACCTCACTGGCCGGCACCTGGCGCATGGTGATCGCGATGGTGCTCTCGGGCACCATCGGGCTCATCGTCGTCGAGAGCGGGCAGCCGCTGCTGCACATCGTCTTCTACCGCTGTCTCATCGGCGGCGCGGCGATGGTCGCGTGGCTCACCTCGACGCGCGGCTGGAAGCCGATGCGGCGCGGCGACGTGACGTGGCTTCTGGCCTGCAGCGTGGCGCTGATGGTCAACTGGCTGAGCGTGTTCTCGGCCTGCCGCTACAGCAGCATCTCGGT